>CAZDKN010000066.1:0-3978 GCA_964506065.1 uncultured Saccharimonas sp. (SeqCode)
TACCAATTAGTACACTCGTCGCAGCGTATATCTTTTACCGAATGCGTAAACGCGCCCATGCTACATCGGTATAATTGACTGTTTAGCCTTTACTTTCGTATTTTTGTTATGATTAGAGAATGACAAAATCTGTCGACGTGCCGCTGACATACGATTGGCTACAGGAAATCGCACCGTATCTTGATACTATGCAGGCGGTTGAGGGTGGGTATAGCTTGGCAAAGCGTGGCGTGGGGCAGCTAACTGATGGCACGAAAGTGTTCGTCAAGATTGCCGAAGGTGACACAACAAAAAAATGGCTCGCCAAAGAAATACGTGCGTACCAAAAGCTTAATGGTGCTAAGTACCCTTTTATTCCGAAACTACTGTCTTGCAGTGATGATCGAAGTGCCATGGCAATTGAACATTTGGCTGGAGCGAGTTTTGACAATATATGGGACAAAGACAAACTTGACGCTATATTGGAGGCTCAAGAAGAGCTTAAAAAATACAGTGATGTTTTTGCGGACGATCCTGACTTTACACTCGAGAGTGTCGTGGGATTGGAGCCTAGATGGCCAGTATTGCTGGCGGAAGGCAATGTGGATATCATCAACGGAAAGTTTGCACGACTCGGGTTAGATATAACGTTCACTACCGAGCAGCTAGAAGAGTACGAAGCCAGCCTTGCAGGCTGGTCGATCGCAGACGATACACTTGTTCATCAAGATGTCCGCGCCGATAACTTTGGTTACGATCCAGACACCAAAAAAGGAAAATTGGTTGATTGGAACTGGCTATGCCTGGGTGACGAGAGTTTGGATCGAACGCCTTTGTTCGTCAATATGTTTATATCAGGGTTTGACCCGTATCGCTTTCACCCCGAAACATACGATCCGCAGATGCTAAAGTATCTTATTAGTTTTTGGCTAGAACGGGTTTTAAGTGGCGACGAAGAAGCAGACGAACTAAGCTTTAGGCGTATGTTAGCCCAAGCAACGAGCGTTAAGGCGTCGGTTGAGCTGTTGAACAGGTAGTCTACTCGTTAATGTTATGCAAAACGGTAATGCGTGCACCAAGTGTATTAAGTCGGTTAGCGAGATCTTCGTAGCCACGGTTGATCGAATAAACGTTACGCAGAGTCGAAACTCCAGGTGCTGCTAGCATTGCTAGCAGGATAACCACAGCAGGTCGCAGAGCTGGCGGTGTGACGATCTCGGCTGGCTTCCATTTTGTAGGACCTTCGATGTACACGCGGTGCGGGTCTAACAACTGCACGTTTGCATTTAATTTGGTTAGTTCTAGCATGTAAATCGCGCGGTTTTCGTACACCCAGTCGTGAATAAGTGTGCGGCCCTTGGCGGTTGCTGCGATAACTGCAAAGAACGGCAAGTTATCAATGTTAAGTCCAGGGAAGGGAAGCGGGTGGATCTTATCCTGAGGCGCATTAAGAGGCGTTACCTTGGTGGTGATGTCTACCAATCGAGTCTTGCCGTTGAGCGCGGTGTATTCGTCAGATATGTCGTATTCAAAACCCATATCCTCCAAAGTCTTGAGTTCGATCTCAATGAATTCAATCGGAGCGCGTTTGATAGTGATAACTGATTTGGTAACAATGGCTGCGGCAATAAAACTCATCGCTTCGATGGGATCCTCACTAGGTGAGTATTCAACTTTTTTGTTAATATCGCGGACACCGCGGACTGTGAGGGTTGTGGTGCCGATGCCGTCAATTTTTACACCAAGCTTTTCGAGGAAGAAGCAAAGATCCTGCACCATATAGTTAGGGCTTGCGTTGCGGATAATCGTAACGCCATCGGTCAAGGCTGCTGCCATGAGGATGTTTTCAGTGACCGTATCACCTCGTTCGGATAGTACAATGGCGCGCTCGGCAAGGACGGGCTTTGAAGTTGCTTCGTAAAAGCCCGTGACGGTTTCGACGTCTAATCCAAAACTTCGCAGACCGCTCAGGTGGGGTTCAACGGTTCGTTCACCGATACTACAGCCGCCTGCGTAGGGAAGTTTAAAGTTTTGATAGCGATGCAAGAGTGGACCTAGGAACATAATAATGCTGCGGGTTCGTCGGGCAGCATCAAGGTCCATGTCGGCAAGCTTGAGCTTTGCAGGTGGTGTAATCTCTAGGTTGTTGTCACCAAACCACCTCGTTTTAACACCGATGCTATTGAGGACCTCGACAATACGATTTACTTCTTCAATGCGGGCTACGTTACGCAGGGTAGTTGTTCCACGGTTAAGAAGCGATGCACAGAGTAGTGCAACTGCCGCGTTCTTGCTTGTGTTGACCGTGATGCTGCCGCTTAGCTCGCGACCACCTTCGACACGAAAGTTAAGCGAACCCGATTGATTGAGCGTGACAATCTGACTTGACAGAACGTCGCTAATACGAGCTAACATCTCAAGGCTGATATTTTGTCCGCCCTTTTCGATGCGATTTACAGCACTTTGGCTGGTATTTAAGGCTTGTGCAAGCTGTGTCTGCGTCATGCCTCTAGATTGTCTGTTCTCTTGAATTAAGGCGCCAATTTTGGCTTTGTAGGTGTCATTTGTCATAAAATCTATATTATACCAACTATGATATAGAGTCAATAATGGTATAATAAGATGTAAATACATAATATATACGTAAATGGGAGTTTGCCAGTATATGAAAGATACCAAGATAGCGGCCTTTATTAAGGGTGAGCAAAAGCGTCAACGCGAAGGTTTGGAACTTATTCCGAGCGAAAACTATGTTAGTCGTGACGTCCTAGAAGCAATGGGCAGTATATTCACAAATAAATACAGCGAAGGCTACCCAGGCAAGCGCTATTACGGTGGTCAGGATTTCACTGACCCACTAGAACAGCTAGCAATTGACCGTGCAAAAGAGCTTTTCAAAGCAGACCATGCTAACGTACAGCCACATTCAGGCGCACCTGCCAACCAAGCTGTTTACTTCGCTTGGTTAGAACCAGGTGACACGGTTCTTGCTATGGATCTTAGCCATGGCGGCCATTTAACACATGGTAATCCGATGACGATGTCGGCGCATCTTTATAACTTCATTCCGTACAAAATGAAAGACCCTGCAACAGGTGAGATTGATTATGATGAGCTGCGCGAGTTAGCACTCAAACACAAACCAAAGCTTATCCTTGCTGGCTTTAGCGCGTACCCTCGTGAGCTGGATTATGCGAAGTTCGCTGCAATTGGTAACGAAGTCGGCGCACTACTGATGGCTGACATGGCACATATTGCCGGACTTATTGCTGCTGGTGTGGCTAAGAATCCGTTTGACTACGGGTTCCATGTCATTACAACGACGACACACAAAACACTGCGTGGTCCACGTGGTGGTTTGATCCTTTCAAAAGGAACTGTCGGTAACCCGCTAAAGGCCCCTGAAAAGACGCTTGAAAACATCCCAACGCTTATTGACCGAGCAATTTTCCCTGGTACTCAGGGCGGTCCTCACGAACATATCATTGCGGCTAAGGCTGCTGCGTTTGGCGAGGCACTTCAACCTGAATTCAAACAATATGCTGCACAAATCGTAAAGAATGCTGCAGTACTTGCAGACGAGCTACAGAAGCGCGGCTTCCAGTTACTGACTGGTGGTACAAGCAACCACTTGATCTTGGCTGATGTATACAAAAGTTTTGGTCTTGACGGTAAAGTAGCTGAAACGGCTATGGATGCGATTGGGCTGACGCTCAACGCTAACTCTGTAGCAGATGATCCGTTGCCACCATTCCGACCAAGTGGTATTCGTCTTGGTACTCCTGCGGTCACGACCCGTGGGCTCAAAGAAGAGCACATGGAGCAAATTGCTGAGTGGATGAAACTTGCGATTGACAATCACGACAACCCTGCCAAATTAAAAGAACTTCGCAAGGAAGTAACAGCATTTGCCTTGACCTTCCCGCTACCAAGCGACCAAGATTAAGCGCAGCTCCTACGGGCAAGTCCAACAAACACACTACCAGACTGAGACTTACC
>CAZDKN010000067.1:0-3932 GCA_964506065.1 uncultured Saccharimonas sp. (SeqCode)
AAGTGTGGCGTTGGGATGGTAGTGCATGGACAAAGGTTGGTGGCGACAGCATAAATAGTGGTTGGACGACTAATTACGAGACCGTGTATGCCATGACAGTGTATGACGATCAGCTCTACGCGGCCCTCGGATCATCTACAAATGATGCCGAAGTGTGGCGTTGGGATGGTAGTGCATGGACAAAGGTTGGTGGCGATGGACTTGCAAGTAGCTGGAATACTACCTATGAAGAGGTCTACATTCTGCGCATTTATAACGGTAAGCTTGTTGCTGGCCTAGGTTCCGGTACGGCCGATGCCGAAGTGTGGCAATATGACGGCACAACGTGGACCAAGATCGGTGGAGACGAAATCAATGACAGCTGGTCAGACGGTACCTACGAACGAGTACGATCCATGGCAATTTATAACGGTGAGTTATATGCAGGAATCGGTGACACTGCGGGCGACGGAGAAGTCTGGCGTTATGACGGCACAACGTGGACTAAGATCGGCGGAAACAATCTCAACTCAGGTTGGACTAGTGTTGTCGAGTACGTCAGTACCCTGATTGATTTTCGTGGCAAACTCTATGCAGGCACAGGGTTCACTGCTAACGCCGACGCCGCTGTTTGGTCGTATGGTAACAATGGGTACCTCTCTAGCACGCAAACGAGCCAGGACGATCAGTGGCACCATATTGCCGCCACTTATAACGGCACAACAATGCGTATTTACATCGACGGAGTACTCGATGCCAGTGAAGATATAGCCGTAACAATGCCTGATAACGCACTACCATTATATATAGGCAGCACCTATGGTAGTGGTGGTCGCGGTGAAGCACAAGGATACTTTGAGGGTCAACTTGATGAAGTAAGATTAAGTTCTACAGCGAGAACAACCTTTAACGTCCTTCCCTACTCAACAAGCAAGCAAACAGTTAGCCTCACTACTGCAGCGTTTACATCAAGCATACGTGAATATGAAGGCTTTATGACTGATGAAACGCTTAATGATGGAACGATTGGCTATCAGCTCAGCGTAGATGATGGTGACACATGGCAACACTGGAACGGCAGTGCTTGGGTTACAGCCAGCACACTCAACGACACAAATACTCCTTCAGACGTTAACGATAACATAGCGGCACTTCCTGTAACATTTGCGGGTATTAAGTGGCGCGCAGTATTAGGTAGCGATGGTACACAACAAACAACACTCAACTCCGTTACTGTAACGGCCAACTCAGACCTTACTCAACCTGGCACAAACGCCTCAAATATTATCGCAAGAAAAACAAATGGCGGTTCAGTCCTGAACTCTAACGATTGGACGAATGGTGCTTCGCCGTACTTTAGTTGGGATGCAGGGGCTGACGGCGAATCAGGCATTCTTGGTTATTGTCTTTACCTCGGTCAAGACAATAGCGCCGACCCTACAACAACGAAAGGCCTACTTGGTACGAGCCCCGTTGCAACCGGAGGAAACTGTCAGTTTATCACAGACCAAACATCAATCGACCTCGCAGTCGCCAACATGCTTGGGTCGGCACTGACAACATCAACTGCACCTTACTACCTACTAGTAAGTGCTATCGATAAAGCTGGCAATATGGCGCCAACCCCAGCTGAGTTCCAGTTCCGATTCGACAATACACCGCCATCTAATCCTAGCTTTATTAGCGCGCCGTCTGGATTTATCAACACAAAGGAAGCAACCTTATCTTGGGCGACAAGTGGCGGACAGGCAGCGAGCGATAGTGCATCTGGACTTGCAGGTTTGCAGTATCGAATTGGCAGCTCGACTTGGTATGGTGACGACCACGACGGTACGGGGACAAACAGTGACTTGCTAGCCAATGATGGTTCTTATACCACCATTCCAACACCTGATTTCGATAACATTGTCGACGGCACAAATACGGTATACTTCAGAACCTGGGATGCAGCTGGTAATGTTACAACGAATTATGTTAGTGCAGCCCTAAAAATTAACACTGACGGATCACCGTCAGAACCGCTCAACCTGACAGCTACACCATCGTCTAACACTACCAATAGCTTCTCATTCTCGTGGGATACTCCCTCTACATACGTTGGTGATGCTAACACACTAAACTACTGTTACAGCATTAATGTAGCACCGTCGATTGTTTCTTGTACGTATACGGGTGCTGGTATCCGTAATCTTTCCTCGGGTCCGTATGCTACCCTACCAGGGACAAACACGCTCTATGTTGCAGCCAAGGATGAATCAGGCAATATCAACTATGCAAACTACGAATCCGTGCAGTTTACAGCTAACACGACTGCTCCTGGTATTGCTGGTAACCTCGATATCGTTGACGTTTCGATAAAAGCATCATCAAAGTGGCGACTCGCTATAACATGGGACGTACCAACCTCTAATGCCGAGGGGGTGACGTCGTATCGTATCTACCGTTCGACTAATGGAACAACCTATTCGCTCGCAGGCACAAGCTCAAGTACGACTTACATCGACGCTGGACTTTCGCAAGTTACTTACTATTACAAGGTGTCCGCGTGTGACAGCACTAATAACTGTAGTGCTGATAGCTCGGTAGTCTCACTTCTACCAACAGGTAAGTTTACCGAGGCGGCTGCACTGGTTGGTGAACCTACCAACAGCAACATCACGACAAAGCGAGCAACAATCAGCTGGGTCACTGACCGTGCGAGTGACTCTAAGATCGCCCTAGGAACTTCAAGCGGACAGTACGGCGCCGCTGAGATCGGTAACTCTGATCAAGTATCGGCACACTCTATCGACCTGGACAACTTAGCAGCTGGCACGACGTACTACTATGTCGTTAAATGGACAGACGTTGACGGTAACACCGGCATCAGCCAAGAATATACCTTTACAACCTCACCTGCCCCTATTGTTAAGGAAGTCGTGACAAGCAAGATAGGTCTGAGCGACGCAATTGTCACCTTTACATCTGTCAATGCAACAAAAATAAATCTATACTACGGCGAATCTGAAGCATTCGGTGGACTACAGACTATTAATACATCGAGCGAGGAGTCCGGCTATAACGTGAACATCTCTGGACTTAAGGATGGTACACGGTACGTATACCAGTTGAGTGCGGTCGATAGCGAAGGCACTGAATACAAAGGTAATATATTCTCGTTCACAACCCCTCAACGTCCTCGCATTACTAACTTGCGCTTCCAGCCTGTTGAAGGCGAGCCAACCAGCACACAAAGTGTTACCTGGACAACTAATGTACCTGGTACCTCAACCGTTACGTATGGCAAGATTGGGTCAAACGGTACAGACATCCAAGTCTCCAAGCTTGAGACAGCACACACGATTACCATCAAAGGCCTAGAAGACGATAGTCAGTACTTCTTGGTTGCGCAGAGCCGCGATGCAGACGGCAACCTAGCAATCTCTGATCGCCAAACCTTTAAAACAGCCCTTGATACCCGTCCTCCTAGTGTCTCAGACGTAAGCATCGAATCCTCAATCCGCGGTAGCGGCAGTGAAGCTCGCGGTCAAGTAATCGTGTCCTGGACCACTGACGAACCATCAACAAGTCAGGTTGGTTATGCTGAAGGCAGTACCGCGACGGTATTCAACAACAAAACCAGCGAAGACACCCAGCTCACCACACAACACATCGTTGTCCTGTCTAACCTGCCAACCTCAAAAGTCTACAGCATCCAAGTAATGTCTTACGACAAAGCACGCAACGTTGGCACCAGCGAAGCCCAGACGGCTATTATTGGACGAGCTAACGAGAGTGTACTGACATTGATTCTCAGCTCACTACAAAGGATATTCGGGCTATGATCAAAAACACTCTCACCCATACATATCACAACGCCAAGCAGTCCAAGGTCATCATTGACATCAAAGGTGTCAGTCAAGAATTTGCGTCTGGTGATGAGATGATTAGTGTATTAAAAAAGGTCGACTTCT
>CAZDKN010000068.1:0-3839 GCA_964506065.1 uncultured Saccharimonas sp. (SeqCode)
CAGGCCGAGCAGGCAAATTACCGAGTGGCGTTGTTTTGACTGGTGGCACGGCACAACTCAAAGATATCGTGAACTATGCCAAGGAGTATCTAGGTCTAGCGGCACGTGTCGGGAAAACTACTGGATACGGAGGCGTCGCCGACAATATCGAAAAACCTCAGTTTGCGACAGCAGTAGGACTCATGTTGATTGACAGCGAAAGTGAATCAGGACCACAAACTCGAAAGAAAAAATCGGGTAGCGGCCTCGCTGGTGCTACGGGTGTGTTGTCTCGTTTTATGGCACGCTTCAAGGCATAGTAATTTTATTGTTCACAGTGTTATACTAGGTAATGAATACGAAGCCTAGGGAGATTACAGAGAAATGCCTGAAGTAAAGCCAAGCGATATACAAACGTTCGCCAGTATCAAAGTAGTTGGTGTTGGTGGCGCCGGTGGTAGTGCAGTCAATCGCATGAAAGACGCTGGTCTTTCTGGTGTGCAATTTATTGCTATGAACACCGATGCTCAGGCACTCCATAACTCGAAAGCAGACGTCAAACTACATTTGGGCCACAGCACAACAGGCGGGCTGGGTGCAGGTGCTGATCCAGCTACAGGTGAAGCTGCCGCTAACGAATCGCGTGACGAAATCAAGGAGGCCTTAACAGGTGCTGATATGGTCTTTGTTACTATAGGTGCCGGCGGTGGTACGGGTAGCGGTGCGGGTTATATAGTCGCCGAAATAGCTCGTGAACTAGGTATTTTGGTGGTTGGCGTTGCTACAAAACCGTTTAGCTTCGAAGGCGAAAAGCGTCGTCAAAACGCTGAATGGGCGATTTCTCAACTTGGACGACAAGTCGATACATTAATTACAATTCCAAATGATCGTCTACTCCAGACAATTGATCGCCGCACGCCTCTGCTTGAAACATTCAAGATTGCTGACGATGTTTTGCGCCAAGGTGTCCAAGGTATCTCAGAGCTTATTACCGAACACGGTCTCATTAACCTCGACTTTGCCGATGTAAAGGCGATTATGAGTAACGCAGGATCAGCATTAATGGGTATCGGACGTGCCAGCGGTGATAACCGTGCCTCTCAAGCTGCTCAGCAGGCTATTGAATCACCACTCATCGAAGTATCAATCGATGGAGCCAAGGGTGTGCTCTTCAATGTTACAGGTGGTTACGACATGAGCATGAGTGAGATCCAAGAAGCTGCCGAGATTATCACCAGCGCTGTTTCACCTGATGCCAATATTATCTTTGGTGCAACGCTAAAGCCTGAACTAGAAGACGAACTGATTATTACCGTCATCGCAACTGGCTTTGACTCAGCATATTTCCATCAAAAAGCAGATGATCCAGAAGATGTAACACCACAACAGACGTTTATGGCAGAGGACGCGGTTAGCGACATTGACATGAACCTCGATCACAGTGAATCTGCTGCTGTATTTGCGGACGAAAACACTCATGACATCTGGAATCAACCTACTGAAACCGAAGAAGAATCCGACACTCCAGCATTTCTGCGCCGCCGCAAGAAACACAAGAAGCACGACAAGGAAGACTAGTCGTTATGGCGAAAAAGTACAACATCGGTGATAGTCGCGTGATTGAATCACGCGAGGTGAGCGATGGGGTAACAATTCGCCGCCGCCGTGAGTCACCTGACGGCAAACGTTTTACGACGTACGAAAGAGTCGAAAAGCCAAACTTGGCTGTGGTCAAAAAAGACGGCTCTCGCGAGCTATTCGATCGCGAAAAGCTGGCGAATGCGATTAAGCGCTCAGTCGGTAAGTTTTTTGCATCGGAAGTTGAAGTTGAAGAGATGATTAACGAGATTGAGGACGCACTGTACGCGATCGGTGAAAACGAAATTATGTCCAAGCAAATTGGTGATAAGGTGCTCGACGAGCTGGCCGTTCGTAATGAGGTTGCATACGTGCGCTTTGCTAGCGTATACCACGAATTCAAGACACTTGATGACTTTGTGAAGATTCTCGAACAGCGTAAAAAGAAGCCGACTGAGTAAACAACAGTGAAGGTGGTGATTGTATATAAAGAGGAAAGTGATCATGCACGAGCTGTGCTAGACTTCTTGCGAGACTTTAAGCGTCAGACGGGTCATGATCTTGAAAGGCTCAACCCTGAATCAATAGCGGGTGAGCAATTTTGTCGAGCCTACGATATTGTGCAGTATCCGACTGTCATCGCGATTTCTGATAGTAGCGTGATGCAAAACACGTGGACAGGGTTACCACTACCTACAATTAGCGAAGTGAGCTATTATGTTTAATTTTCTTAATCGAAAAACAGAAGCCCAGAAGCGTTCAAACAAATGGACTTTCGGTACAATGTTTGTTGCAGGACTACTTGCACTTGCCGCAAGTTTTGTGCTGACTATAGAAAAATTCCATCTTTTAGAAAATCCTGACGCTGTATTGTCATGTAGCTTCAACGTTATACTCAATTGCTCAACGGTCATGCAGACCTGGCAGGCAAGCGTGTTTGGCTTTCCTAACGCTCCTATAGGTGTTATGGCGTACGCGGCTGTTATGACAATTGCACTCATTGGCTTAATGGGCTTTCGCTTTCCGCGTTGGTACGCGATCACGACACATATCGGCTACTTTTTTGGACTAGTCTTTGCATATTGGCTATTGTTCCAGAGCGTATACGTTATTCAGGTATTATGCCCGTGGTGTTTAGTTGTTACATTTACAACAACACTTATTTTTGCAACGATGACTAACTATGTTCTACGTGAGAATAGTTATGGGTTTAACAAAAAGGTGAACAATAAGATTCAAAGTTTCTTGGACAAAGATTACCATAAGTTGATCGTTGCTAGTTGGATCGTTCTAGTCATCGCCCTAATCATACTCGAATTTGGCGAAGCACTCTTTGCATAAGTTGAAAAGTTAGCGTAAACTATAGACAAACGCTTCACTTTTGGTGAATGAGTGGCTATCACCCACGAAGTTTTTCGGAAGAAATCGTCAAGAGAGTAGACCCGAACGAGAATCGACGCGTTAGATCGAGCAACTAAGTGCTAAAAGAAACATTTCTTTTGGAAATCAGATGGTACCGTCCGGATTATCGGATTCTGATGTTCAAGAGAGATGTTTTTTGTTTTAAAAGAGGAAGACAATGGCGGACTACACGATAGCTATCCCTGAATTAGAAGATATGGAAGGCATCATTGAGATGCATGTTCAGTCATGGCTTGATGTCTATCCGAACGAAGAACACGGCATATCGCGTGAACACGTGCAGGAAAGCGTAAAACGATTTACCAACGATGATGGACACAAAAAGAGGCAACGGTATATTGAAGAAGCTCATACTAACCCTGAATATTTTTTCAGAATCGCCAAAGATACAGATGGTAAAGTTGTCGGCTTTATTGACGTACGACGCCGCGATACAGAGAACGAGCTGGGCGGACTTTACCTGGATAAAATAACACACGGTACGGGTTTGGCACAGCAACTGGCTGACCAGGCACTGGAATGGTTAGGTGACGAGAAAGATATCCGACTTACGGTCGCTACGTACAATAATCGCGCACAGGCATTTTATCGTAAGCTTGGGTTTGAGATAATACCAGGCAGCGAACGTGAAAAGGATCACACAGGAATTCCAATTGTAGAAATGTTGAGAAAGAGGAGGGAAGTATGAAATTTAAAGCAAACACCCGTCGACGAGCGATTGAGTACGAGAAAGACCTTGTGCAACAATGGAAAGCTAATAAAACGTTCGAAAAGTCGGTTGAAATGCGACCAGTCGACAATTCGTATGTCTTTTATGACGGTCCGCCATTTATAACAGGTGTTCCGCACCATGGAACGCT
>CAZDKN010000069.1:0-3649 GCA_964506065.1 uncultured Saccharimonas sp. (SeqCode)
TTAGGTGTGAGACCTGGGTGGGGGTTGGGGGGAACCCCACACCCAGGCCGTTTCACAACCGTCAACCTCGGGGGTTTCAGGTCGACGGTAACTGGACGCAGTTCGGATTTCTGCGTTAATACACTGACTTTGTCCTACTTTGTGGACCCCTGACCTTTGATGTGTGCAATATAGAATCTGCTGAACATCGTGGTATGCTGGGGACATCAGTGCCCTACTTCTCACTTCAAAACGACGAATCGCAAGAAGATTGTTGCAGGTTAATAGGCGTGCTATAGGCGCGTATTAATCCGCAACAATCATTCTTTTTACTTAACCAACTTATCAATGTACCTCAGGAAACATAAGCCTCAACTGAGGATTTGATAATTATAGCACTAATGATTTATTTTGTCAATATAGCTCTGTGTTACTGCTCTTGGAAAGTGAATTCGCTGTCGCCTATTCGGATCACGCTGTCACCTTCTGCACCCTTGCGACGCAACTCATGACCGATGCCCATTTTCTTCATAATGTCTCGCAGTCGATTAACACCTTCAAAGTTATCAAAGTCCGTCCGCCTGGCGAATTTCTCGATTTTGTCACCAACTACCCTGTAGTATGCAGTTCCGTCTTCTTCAACTTTTTCGACAGTCCAACCTTCTGCAATCTGGTTTTCGCCGAGAGAAATGGTTTCGTATTCTTCGTCATCAACCTCAATATCATCTTCGGCTGCTTGCTTGCGCGCCTCTATGACCTTGGCCCTCAGAGACCTGAGTACCTCTTTTATACCCTTGTGAGCACTCGAGGAGATAGCAAATATTTCAACGTCGCCTGCCACGGCCTTTACAGCATCGATTTGCATTTGTACAATATCGTCGTCAAGACCGTCGATTTTAGTCAGTGCAACGACTTCAGGACGATCGGTCAACTCGATGTTGTAGCTAGCAAGTTCGTTACGAATAGTTTTGTATGCGCCTGCAATATCGTCTGTATAGACGTCGATCAGATGAAGTAACACTGCAGTGCGTTCAACGTGACGCAAGAACGCGTCGCCCAGGCCTTTACCTTCACTAGCCCCTTCAATCAAACCTGGAATATCAGCGATTAGTAGGCTGCCGTCGTCAATATCAGCGACACCGAGATTTGGTGATAGTGTCGTAAAGGCGTAGTCGGCAATTTCTGGGCGCGCGTTACTGACAACGCTCAGGAACGTCGATTTGCCTGCGTTTGGAAACCCGACCAACCCAACATCAGCCAGCAGCTTTAGCTCTAACTCAGCCTCGAACGTGTCGCCTTGTTCACCCTTTTCAGCAATCCGTGGAGTCTGGCGAACAGAGCTTTTAAAGTGAGCATTACCGAATCCACCGTCGCCGCCTTTTGCAATAATTACTTGTTGACCATCTTCGGTCAGATCAGCAATCACTTCTCCTGCTTTGCGTACAACCGTACCCATCGGCACTTTCACATATAAAGGCTCGCCAGAGCGACCATGACGATCACGCTTTGATCCGTTCTGACCGTTTGTTGCTTTGAGTTCTGGTTTGTAGCGAAAGTCAAGAAGTGTATTGACGTTCTCGCTCGCTACAAAGATTACATCGCCGCCCTTGCCGCCGTCACCTCTATCAGGCCCACCCTTGTCCACATAAATTTCATGACGAAAACTAACGGCTCCGTCGCCGCCTTTGCCTGCTTGAATAAATACTTTGGCGGTGTCGACAAACATACTGAGATACAGTATAGCAAAATCGCCCCTGAATTAACAGGGGCGACTCGCTATCCACGATCACATACTAGTGAATGTAGAGATATTGGCTGACGTACGCCGCAGTTACGATTCGTCCCGAAACGATGTTCCAACCACCTCCACCAACAGATGCATTCATCTCACTAATTTCAAGGTCACCGTTTGGTAAGATTTTTTCAACAATAGCCACGTGACCAAATCCTCCGTCATTTTGAATAATAGCTCCGACCGACGGAGTTCTGTCAACCGCCCTAGATCCACGCGCTAGGTTATCCCAGGTATTTGCGTTCCCCCAACTAGCCGAGACCGGGAGGCCAAGCTCCACACGACGATCGTACGCATACGCCGTACAGTAGCCACGAGCGTATGTATTACCAGCATACATAGGTGTGCCAATTCTGATACGCCACGTATTACCTGAAAAGCCTGAGCTATAACCTACATCGTAAGCTATCGGCGCTATGTACCCCGGTCGTTCGGTGTTTGGCAGAACAGCACCAGGCAAGATTAATTTCTGGCCAGCAACAATTCCAGTTTCATCGAGGTCGTTATATAAAATTAATCGAGTCTGATCAACACCGTATTTTGTACCGATTGAGGCCACACTGTCACCTGCCTTCACCGTATATTGAATACCGTCGGTTGGCAGAATAGTCAGGACTCTCCCCTCGGTGAGTGTGTCAGCGGTCAAGTTATTTGCCCACTTCAGTGTATCGGCCGAGATACCATATTGAGCGGCAACACTTGCAACGGTATCGCCTGCCTTGGTGGTATAGCTTTGGATAGCGCGATTCTCGGCGGTCAGCTGTACGATTTCGGGCTTGCTAATAACTGTGGTGTCAGTCTGTAAGAACTCACTTTTTACCTGAGCCGAAACTGCAAACTCTAGAGCATTCGGTGCAATCGATAAATTAGTGCTTTGGGCAAGGTTAGCAGCAAGAGTCGTCGCAACTACTTCATTAACAGAGGTTGATTCTGTCGAAGCATCAGTTGTAACAGGACTTGCGTTTGCAACACCAGCAACTTCTTGTGGCGGGCGGTATCCGACGGCAACCACAGCAACAATCAACGCAAAGATACTTGCGTAGATACCAATTGTTGAGGCTTTAGGCACTCCCTTCGCACGTTTGCGTCGGTGTGTCAGTAATTGCTGTCGCAGGGCAACAGTTGATTCAGAAGCGATGCTTCTTTGAATCTGATTACGAATAATCGTTCTCCTGCCGCCTGTATTACTACAAGGGCGTCTACCTTACTCTGTCTTTCTTCTCGCTAAGAACGGGGTACGTGTCGACCGATTTCATTTAATTAATATTGCTTGAAAGTGTTTTTTTCGGTACCCGTGCGACATTTGTTGGTAGGCTCATTTATGATCCGATCTTCCCACTCGCATATACGGTTTTTAGGCCATAATTAGTAGTCGAAGTCACAAATGTGCTCCTATTAGTGTAGCAACTATTGCATAATAAGTCAATTTATTTTATGAATATATAATTTTGTCAAGCTATAGGATGAGACACTTCTTTTGACAGTGGTTGCGGATATTCGCTTCGTGCTCGGCGTCTGTGCGTGCAAAGTACGTAATATTGTCGTCACCACTAAGGAAGAACAGGTAGTCACCTGGCGCAGGTTCTGCCACAGCCCACAGCGCGCTCACACCTGGACTCGCAATAGGACCAGGAGGAAAACCTGGGTACCGACGCGTATTGTACGGCGAGTCTAAGTTAACATCACGCGCTACGCCTAGCTTGTCCGCAGCATACTGGTATGTCACATCAGATCCCAGCGTCATCCCAGCGTCAAGCCTACTATAGAACACCTGTGCAACCTGCTTTTGATCGGAACTCGGTTCGGCACTACGGGGTGACGTAACTTCCTTTTGTACGATCGAGGCAAGAGTAATGCCTTGGTAGAGGTTATAGCCCT
>CAZDKN010000070.1:0-3614 GCA_964506065.1 uncultured Saccharimonas sp. (SeqCode)
CGTGAAACGAGTCAAAAAGATTGCTTCTTGTAGGGCTGAATTGCCACCGCCAATAACGACAAGTCGTTTGTCACGATAGAATGCACCGTCACATGTTGCACAGTAGTGAACACCCCGTCCGTAATACTCAGCCTCGCCTGGAACACCGATTTTGTTGTAGTCGCTTCCTGTTGCGATAAGAACAGTTTTGGCTTTTACGTCAGCCCCGTCAACTGTCACAACCTTAACACTACCCTCGTCACGAATTGCCGAAACTTCTCCGTACTCAATATGTGCACCGAATCGCTCAGCTTGCTTTTCAAAATATCCCGCCAATGTAAGGCCTTCAATTCCGTCAGGAAAGCCTGGGTAGTTGTCGACCATGTCGGTAATAGCGGCCAAGCCGCCAATTGCGCCCTTTTCGTATAGCACCGTGTCGATGTCTTCTCGGGTAGTGTAGACAGCAGCGGCTAGACTGCTTGGACCAGCTCCTATCATGATTACGTCTCGTATTTCTTTGTCAGCCATAATTATTCCTTACTATACCAAGTATAGCATTAAAAACTTCCTCTTGTGTAATATTTCAACAACGCCGCAGGGATCTCTGGTTGCGGGATAGTCTCAGGCGTTGGGATGACCATAATAACAAACTTTAGAGGAGTGTTAGCCGGAATTTTTTCGCCACTCCCTGTTTCGCCATACGCCATTTCAGACGGTATTGTTAACTCACGAACGCCACCAACCTTCATCCCTGCCACTCCTTCGGTCCAACCTTCGATAACACCGCCTGGCGCAGCTGTGATCGGTGCCTTTAGCGCCGCGTCGTCGATTGAGCTGTCGAATACTTCACCACTTGGGTTCCAGCCAATATAATACGCCGAAAATGTCGATTCGTTCGTCAAAGTAGCACCGTCGCCAATTTTAAGATCTTCACTTTTTAGATCAGTCACATCGTCTTTGTTAAAGACAGTAGGACGTGAAGCATATGCATTAAACGTCTCGAAGTACTGTGCACTCAGTGCAGCCGCCTGTGCTTCGACTTTCTGCTGATATTCAGTCTGTTCTGTTTGGTATTGAGTTGTTAACTCCTGCAACTTTGCCCGATCACTTGCTTCGTTCTGTGGCTGTAAAATAATTACAAGAAATCCAGCTAATGTACCGACTGTCATCGCGATTGCAATAATCCAAATACCAATTCTTTGTGCGTTTCGCCTCGCCATTAAAACACTCCCTACTTTTCGAAATTACTGCATCTTATTATAGCAAACGTTTGCTATATAACCGTCGCCTGAGTTGCCGCTATCACTGATCCAATCATGCTACTCACCGTATCAGCAATCTCTTCACTCGTTAATGTTCGGTCGTGAGCAGTCAACCGAATCCTAATAGTGACGTTCTTTGTGACGCCATTCTGTGGTTGGTAAATATCGACTGGCGTAATGTTCACGTCTAGACCGCTTTCTTTCAGACCATCGTAGGCGCTGCTAACAATCTGCGCATAAGTAACGCTGCTTTCGACTTGAAAGCAAACATCTCGTTCAGTTGAAGGATATCGACTGAGTGGTTGGTATGTCTTTCCGACCTGACCTACGGCACGTGCAATTGCATCCATATCCAACTCAAAGCCAGCGACGTACTCTGGTAATTTAAAGTTCTTGCTCACACGTTTAGTATATTCACCTACCATTCCTAAGCGCTCACCAGACACAACGTCTATCACCATCGCACTACGACGATATTCAAACGGTGAGGCTGCTGGATAGTCTATTTCTTGGTCAAGTGCTGTGTACTCAAGTTGCAATCCAACGGATGTTAATACAAAGTCGAGGATCTTTTTGGCTTGGTAATATGGTGCGCCTGGCTGCTGCTTTGCGTATGCAATCGTTAATGCAAGTGCGTTTGCTTCATCGGGCACATGTTCAGCGGTTTGACCACGTTGTTTTGGATGAACTTTATTAAGCTCAAACAATGCGAACGACTCAAACCCGTTCTTGATGTTTGGGTGAACGACCTGAAGTAAACTTGGCGTCAACGACTGGCGATAATACTGCAAGTCAGGACTAATCGAGTTAGTAATTCGATACGAATCCTCTGTCTTTTGGCCAGCCTTTGTAAGAACATCACCGTGCACAAAACTGTAGGTGAGAGCTTCGTTAGCGCCAGCTCGAACGAGCAGAGATCGCAGACGTGCTCGGAGTTGATCAAATTTACTCGGCGCAACAGCAGTAAAGTCACGTTCCGGTAGTGTCGGTGTGATTGAATCATACCCGCTAATCCGTCCGACTTCTTCAATAATGTCCTCGGGAATATGAATGTCCGCTCGCCAGAATGGTGCCGTCACAGACAGCTGCTCACCATTTGCTTCTACGTTAAACTCAACATTTTTCAGAACCTCTAGAATCGCTGTAGCCGTTAGTTCACTACCAAGTAACGCATTAACTTCGCCAACCGACACATCAATAGGATTTACCGTGTGCTGTCCAGGATACGCTTGAACAATTTCACTTATAGGTTGTAGGCCAATCCCCTGCAGCAACCTTACTGCTTCACCAAGAGCAGGAGCTGTCAAATCTCCAGGTTGACCTTTGGTAAAGCGAGTGATTGCTTCACTAAAAATACCGTGTCGCATTTGCGTCGAGCGCAAACTATACAGATTAAACGTCGCGCTTTCCAAAAAGATACGCGTCGTCGAATCATCAACTTCTGTATCCATACCCCCCATCGCACCAGCCAAAGCGACTGGTGTCTCTCCTGCCGCAATAACAATATCTTCCGGCGACAAGCTAACCGTACGTCCGTCTAGCAGCGCTAACGTCTCGCCGTCACGTGCGACGCGAACATGAATAACAGGATTTTCACCTGCAATCGTAATAAGCTTGTCATAGTCAAACGCATGCAGTGGCTGACCACATAGCAACATCAGATAGTTTGTCACGTCCACGATTGGGCTAATCGGACGTACGCCACTGCGCGCGAGAAGGGTTGCCATTATAGTCAACTCGTTCGTCACCGCATTGTCGCTACGTGAAAGCACAACCCCTTCATATCGCTCAGACAAACTCTCGTCGTCAATCACCACACCTGGAGCTTCGGCAGAAGCGCCTTCGATTTTTATGATCGGATCGCCTCGGTGCAACCATTCAGGAGAATGGAACGCCTTGCCTGTAATAGCAGCTACTTCCCTGGCAAACCCAATGACACCGAATGTATCAGGACGGTGGGTGAGTGATTTATTTTCTATATCAAGCAAGTAGTCATCTAGCTCGTATGCGCTGGCAAAATCATCCCCTGGCTTGGCATCAACTGTAATCTCGACAATACCGTCGTGACCGTCACCCAAGTCTAATTCCTTGGCGCTCGCAAGCATTCCGTTACTTATGACACCACGCAAATCTTTGGCAGTGAGTGTAAACGGCTCAGCGCTATCAAACGTATTCGGCACAATTGATCCAACAGGAAGCCATGCAGCCAACATCCCCGACTTCACGTTTGGCGCACCGCAAACAACCTGAACTAATCCTTGTTCGTCTCGCTCTACGTCTTTTGCTGTGCCGCCGTCATCAATTTTTGTTAGATTCAGGTGGGCAGTTCCTTCCAGCGGAGCACATTCGACGACCTTGACGATAAGGACATCT
>CAZDKN010000071.1:0-3542 GCA_964506065.1 uncultured Saccharimonas sp. (SeqCode)
AATTTAGTATTAAACAGGCTAAAAGTTCGTGGGATTCATCGGCCGTCCTTAATAATATTGTTCGCAACAAAACAGGTGAGCAATATATCACCAACCAAGAGCAAGGTCTCACCATTTACACCTACAGCGGCAACGCAGCTTGGGTAAACGCTGGTATCTTGTACACAATCGAAGGCAACGCACCGCTTGCTGCCGACCAAATCCGACGCATCGCTACAAGCATGTAACACATCGGTTTACAAAGCATCGTATACTCCTAAGCACGTCCTAAAGCGATTGCAGCCCTATAATTTACATCGCTGAGACGTGAAATTATAGGCGCGTAAAGAGGACGTGTGCAGGATGTATACGACGCTTTGCTCCTCTTGATGGTAAAATAATAACAATATGTCAGAAATTCGTACTCGATTTGCTCCCAGTCCAACCGGCTTTATGCACGTTGGTAGTGTTCGCACTGCGTTATTTGCGTGGTTGGTCGCCAAACAAGCAGGCGGGCAGTTCGTGCTACGTATCGAAGATACCGATCAAGCTCGTGAAGTAGAGGGGTCTGTGGCTCATATTGTCGAAACACTAAAGGCACTTGGTATTGATTATGACGAAGGACCTGATATTGGGGGAGATTACGGGCCCTACACGCAAAGTAAGCGACTTGATAGCTACAAACAGTGGGCACAAAAGCTTATTGACAGTGGGCGAGCGTATGCTGACCCATACACACCTGACGAAATCCAAGCATTCCGTGATGCAGCCAAGGCCGAAAAGCGCGCGTTCTTGTACCGCGATCATCGTCCAGAGAACCCACCAGTTTGGGACGGCACGACACCTCTACGCTTAAAATCAGAGCCAAAGGCCTATGATTGGCACGACGAAGTGATGGGCGACTTACACGCAGGTCCCGAGGTTGTTGACGATATTATTTTAATCAAATCTGATGGTTTCCCGACCTACAACTTCGCGCACATTATTGATGATGCCGAGATGAAAATTACCCATGTCATTCGCGGACAAGAGTTCATTTCCAGCCAACCAAATTATTTGAACATCTACGAAGCACTGGGCCTCACGTTTCCTACGTTTGCGACAATGCCACACATTCTCGGTGAATCAGGCAATAAAAAGCTCGGCAAACGTGATGGCGCCAAAGATGTTTTGGATTACTTGCGTGACGGCTACTTGCCAGAAACAATGATCAACTTCATCGCAAGTCTTGGCTGGAACGATGGCACTGAACAAGAAATTTTCTCACGTGATGAATTGATTGAAAAATTCAGTCTAGCGCGAGTACAGCGTAGCGGTGCACGTTTTGACGAACAACGACTGCTCTGGATGAACGGACAACACATCCGTTTACTCAGCCTCGGTGATCTATACGGACGCGTCGCAGACTTTTGGCCAGACTCAGCCAAGCAGGCCAGTGAAGACCGCAAAAAGCAAATTCTGGCTCTTGTTCAAGACCGTCTTAAGACACTTGCTGATCTGCCAACCCTGACCGATTACTTCTTTGCCGAGCCAACGCCTAACTGGACAATAGTAACTGATAACAAGCAGCTTTCTAAGCTACCGATAGACGAAGCAAAATCCCTGCTTCAGGCAACCAAATCAGCTCTCGAGTCATCAGAATTTGACGCAGAGTCAATTCAAAATACACTTAACCAACTCCTCGAAACAACAGGTCAAAAGCCAGGTATATTATTCAGCCTGATCCGCCTCGCAGTGTCATGGGCGCCGTTCAGCCCTGCGCTTAATGACACACTAGCGATCCTAGGCAAAGATACTGTTATTGCTCGGTTGCTTCGCGCGCTTGAGCAATCAAATCAGGGTGAGTAATAGGTTGCTGGTCAAGTCTAATAGCTTCACCACCCAAGTGCTTTCTGACGCGCCGTTCTAAAATCAAATTCAGTGCTTGAATGAGAAGATCGACGTCATCGTACAGCACAGCACGTTCGTCAGGAGTCTCTGATTTAGCGATTTTTGCGCGTATTTCTTCGTATTCAGGCGCAAATACTGTACTAATACTCATAGGCTTGATTGTAGTCCTTACACTCACACATTACAAAGCATAACCGCTCTGTTATAATAACGCTTAAGCTATGGAAGAACATATTAAACTTGGGTTCTGGGGACATGTGCGCAAACGTCGCGTACTGATCCTCTCTATCTTGGGTGTTCTTGTCGTTGCAGGTGGCACAACCGCTGCGTTCATACTACTTAACCAAAAACCCGTCGAACAAAAGCAAACGGTCGTTGAGGTCAAAAAAGAGCCCGAACCCGAACCAGTCAAATATTATTCGCCACTGACTGGCAATCTCGTCGCCGACGAAGCTGCTACAAAAATGCCTGTCACTGGTGTCATGATCGAAAACAGCCCGAGCGCACGCCCACAATCAGGGCTAAAAAACAGCGGAGTTATTTTTGAAGCCATTGCCGAAGGCGGCATCACTCGCTTTTTGGTGCTATACCAACAGGAAAAGCCAGGCCTTGTCGGACCAGTCCGCAGCTTGCGCCTGTACGATAACGATTGGTTAGCTGCCTTTAACGCCAGCATCGCGCATGTCGGCGGGAGCGCCGCGTCGCTTGCAGACATCCGCAACGGTACTTATCGGGATATCGACCAGTTTTTCAATCCGTCTAGCTACTACCGAGCTAGCGACCGTGCGGCACCACACAACGTCTATACAACCTTTGCACTACTGGATGCCCTGAACGCTAAAAAAGGCTATACAACATCCGAATTCACAGGCTTTACGCGCGTTGATGGAAAACCTGCCGAAGTGCCAAATGCAACCACCATCAATATCACAATCAGCAGCCCTTTGTATAACAGCGTTTATACGTACGATCCTATTACCAACACCTACGCTCGATCGCAAGGTGGAGCACCGCATCTGGACCGCGAGGACGGACAAATTGCTCCGAGTGTTATTGTCGCAATGCGTGTTGATGAAGTGACTGTTTTCGAAGATGGCTACCGTGAAAAGATCACCACCATCGGCAGTGGTCCTGCAACGATTTTCCAAAACGGCGTAGCCCAGGCAGTTACGTGGACCAAGACAGCCAAAACCTCTCAGATTACCTTCGCCGATGCGACCACAGGTGCTGACGTACCACTTGTTCGAGGACAAACCTGGATAGCAGCAGTTAAAAATAACGGAGGCAACGTCACATGGCAGTAGACCAACGACCGCGGCTGATCCGTGACTTTTTGCCATCGTTTCGAAAGGGCGCAGCCGTTCGAATTGTACTATCTCAAGTCGTAGTCACTGTCGCACTGGCAGCTATCTTGATACTCACCAACACGCTACAGGTCACCTCAATATTGTTATGGATCATCATCGCAACTGTGTTCGTGCTGGGCATCTTCAGAGGCTTCATGATCTTGCATTTCAGCGCACGTCCAGCCAAAGACCTGCTATCGGCGCTGATACATGTCGCGGGTGAGCCAACCGACACAACAATGCCAAACCCCAACGATGCGCGCTATGCCAAAAACGGCTTCAAACAAGCCCTGCAAACTATTTACGAACTGTCTGGTAAGTCCGAAC
>CAZDKN010000072.1:0-3535 GCA_964506065.1 uncultured Saccharimonas sp. (SeqCode)
AAGGCCTCCGTGGGGCTTAAAGTCTGTCCCGCGCACTTGACCAGGGAGTAATACTGAGTTG
The DNA here is from genome assembly GCA_964506065.1 of uncultured Saccharimonas sp. (SeqCode). Classification (GTDB taxonomy): domain Bacteria; phylum Patescibacteriota; class Saccharimonadia; order Saccharimonadales; family Saccharimonadaceae; genus UBA1547. The sequence goes on from CAZDKN010000072.1 coordinate 62, forward strand.
ACCTTATCAATGTCGACAGGGGATTGGACAATAAGCGGCTCTTCACAAGCTGGCGGTGTGCCTTGCGGGCTCCAATTCTCACCATCAAACTCCCACGTTACTAACCTGTTATCCAAACCAATACGCTGAGCGACCCTAGGGTTACCAAAAAATGCCCAGATCAACAAACCAATAATAATGAGCACAGCAGCAATAATTAATACCAGTACAAGATGTGAGCCGCGATCAGTAGGTTGAGTAGGTCTACTTTTAACCATAAGCGAATTTTAACATAAAAATAATGACCTTAGTAGAAAAAGCTACCCCGCAGAAATAAAAGGAGGTAAATTACGTTCCGACCTGATATTACTTCGTTGAGTGATGTTAATGGATAAGTCCGAAGGCTTAAGAGTGTCATTTTCTATTTGTGTTTAGGTGTTTTTGAAACAAGCGCAATACTCGATAGAACAACCCAGACTACACAAGAAACAAGCGCGAGCAACGCAATTTGGTTATTCCAAGAGCGGTAAACATCAAACAACGCGGGGATGGCAACAATATTTACTATCGCAACGGTAAACGCAGCGATTGCAATTGAGCGTGGTAATAATCGAGACTCGATAATAAGTATTCCAAATGCAGCAGCCAAAAATGCAAGGACAATGCCACCAATCGGACCGAACACCACGGTGTGCGCCTCAGTCAACATGCGAATAACTTGTGCGTCGCCGACCGATTGCGTCGCATTAATGACAGTGCCTGCATCAAAGCTGTCACCAAATAGTGTAATCGTCACATAGATAACAGCAAAAAACGCAGCAACCACCATCGCCATAGTAATACGGTGTAGTTTCCTATATGCAAGGACAAGTAGTCCTGCCAAGAATACGGTCATCGCAGCGAGCACAAAAGTGTCGGCAATCACGACACCAAGTATCCACGAGCCGGACGTCGACATATATGCCACTAACGCGGAGCTCTCATCCAAAGATGGTCGTGGTCCAGCAGCTGCTTTAAAAATTGCCTCAATCACTACAAAGACCAGAACCGATAGACCCGCAAAACAGGTGGCGATCTCCGCACGATGATCAGATGTTTTAAGGGGGTTGCGAAGACGGAATTTCATACTGTCACTAATATATCACGCCACTTCATCAAGTTCATAAATATGATTCAGAGAATCAGAGCGTCAAACTATACCGATTCGTTCCGGTGGTATTGACATTTTTGACTTTTTTTGCTATAATATACCAAATGAACGATCGTTTTCCGTCGTCTATCACCAAAGAGGCGTTACTAAGTGATCTGGAAGTTGTCGTAAAGGCACAGTTTGCCAGTGATCGCATGTCGTCGAGAAAGGCACTAGTGCAAGGGCTTGGGTCTTACGATGACGCGGAGCGATTTTCGCACGCGCAGGATCCTTTGGGGGAAGCGATGGATTTCATCCTATTTCAAAGCACAAAAGAAGCGGCTTACAATACTCTTACCAACGAAGCGTTAGCCAAAGTTTTTACAGCTGAAGAGTTGGTTGTTTCTGTTGTTAAACCAGAATACTTTGGCGATGGATCACGACCGTTTCCTGCTGCGTCAGAGCTTGGTTTACCACCCGAAATCGACTCCTCGGTTAATACGGTTGCCCTTCGTCCATATTCGATAATCCCGGCCGCTATCAACGAGATTCATACACGTACTCACGAAGACTTTGTGCAGTATCCTGATCAATCGCTTGATCGAATGCTTCGTTCGGCCGAAATGATGGACATCGCTCGTACACAATTCATCATGTTTGACCAGCACTTTCCAGGCGAAGAATTTCCTACCTATAACGATCCAGTCCACCTAGCGCGGTATTGTAGCGAGCTTCGCAATCTTGTTGTCACCCAGGCACTGATACTGCCCGATAGCCACATTTCCATGGAACGCCTGAACATCGGACTAAAGGCAATGTGGCGTCAAATGGCAGTTATGCTTGATACAAACGGACGATTAGAGCGTCCTGAGCTAAGTAGGTATGCCGTCCAAACAATGGTCGAGACACTACAAACTGTATTTCTTGACCAACAAGTACTTGAAAGTCCACGTTTTGCTAAGTCCGACGTAAAGGGTCTCCTTCACGAACTCATCTGGATGCTCGATTCGTACATGGAAATCCTCTGTCGTCAGGACACTGGCGAGCTTGGAGTTCTCCCTGCACGCTCAGGTAAAGACCGGCCGCTCATTAATCGTCCTCGCTTTAATCGCGGATACGACTACCGAGTCATGAAGATTCCTGCGGACACACCGACGAGTGAGCTTATCGTGTCAGATGTTGCTTCGCGTTATGTTCAACTCAAATCGGGAACTGCTGTTGGCAACCCTGACGAAAATTATGGCTACCACCCCGACATTAATGTGCTATTCGAAGGTAATTTTCTCGATATGCACCCGCGACGCTTGGCCGTTAAGCTTGAAAAGTACCGAGCGATCATAGACGGTGGTTTTTCAGCTGAGGCATCAAAAGAAATTCTTGATAAATACGTGCTGAAGTCAGTACGGCTAGCGCTTTCCGAAGTTGCTCTTAGCCCAGCGGGAATTCGTAACTACGATATACGCGATCTATTCCAACCCTAGTTGGTAGCAAATTCTACTACGCAACAATAAACATTGTTGACGCCAAAAAGGACCAGCAAAAACTCGTCGTTTTTCTTGGCAAGGGATGAGGAATTCGGTCACGTTCCGCGACACCGCGAGTTCACGATTGCAAACACAGTTTGCATCGGAACGTCGCCCTCAAACAGTCACTGACTGTTTTCGCCCCCGAATGTGCAATCGGAGGCTTGAATCACTCCAAGTCCGTGATATGAAAATAGCCAGATCAGAAGATCTGACTTTTTTCATGGCTGGGATGGAGGGATTCGAACCCCCGAATGCCAGGACCAGAACCTGGTGCCTTACCACTTGGCGACATCCCACTACTAAGCGCATAGTACATTATACCTCAAGGGGTTCGAATCATAAATTTTTACTTAAAGATTAGCGAGTGATTGTTTGATATCTCCAACCAAATCGTCACCATTCTCAATGCCAACTGAAATACGGAACAGTCCGTCGCTTAGTCCAATCTTGGCGCGCTCTTCGGGCGGAATTGAAGCGTGCGTCATCGTCGCAGGGTGGTCAATGAGCGAATCGATTCCACCGAGGCTTTCGGCAAGTGGAAAGTATTGCAACGCACCAAGAAATTTTTGCGGATCAACATCGTCCGCCAACTCAACCGAAATAATTGAACCAGTTGAGAGTTGCTGGCGCTTCACAATCGCACCTTGCTCGCCAGTAAACAGACTAGGGTGGTATACCTTTTTGATCTTGTCGCTGGCTTTTAATACTTCGACGATTTTTAACGCATTTTCAGTGTGACGTTGAATACGAAGCTCCAACGTACGCAGCCCACGAAGCGTTAACCATGAATCAAACGGCGATAATATCGCTCCAATTGCGTTTTGCAGGAACTTCAACTCT
>CAZDKN010000073.1:0-3481 GCA_964506065.1 uncultured Saccharimonas sp. (SeqCode)
AGTTGATTAAAGCTCAGCGTGTTCGTGCTACGGTTATATCGTTTTCTATCTTGATTGGTTTTGCGACTGCTGGAATCGTCACATTGCTTGCAGTGTATGTGTTTGGGTTCCAAACTATCCGTGGCGGTATTGCTGACGGTGCAATCAAAGACGAAGCGGCAAAACTATCATCCGTAGAAGATTTATCAAAGACACTGACAATCCAAAACCAGCTAACTAAAATTTCGGACATGCACACCAACAAAAAAATTGACTCGCGCATCTTTGACGTACTCAATGCAATCATACCACCTGCTCCTAACGACGTTACTATCTCAACATTGTCTCTTGACTCAGAATTAGGTACAGTCTCGATCGAAGGTCAGGCGGCCAATAGCTATGCGGCTGTTGAAGTGTTCAAAAAGACAATCGAGGGTGCGAAAGTGAAGTTCAAAGTCGACGGCACCGATCAAGAGGTTGTACTGGCCTCTAACGTTAGCACTGGTGACACGAGTTACGGCGAAGACTCCAGTGGAGCAAAGGTGCTGCGCTTTACGATGGTATTTAACTATGCGCCAGAGCTCTTTGCCTTCACATCCAAGGAGCTAAAGGTCATTATATCCACCAACGGTAACGCGACTGACTCGTACATCGGTGTCCCCAAGAGTATATTTGTCGAAAGAGCAAGCGATATAGATGAGGCGGTAAATTAATATGCAACCTAACGAAGTAGCAATGCGCAAACGAACTCAAATCGCCAAGGCGAACAGAGTGATGTTTGTGTGGGTTGCCGCTATATCCGTTGTGGTCGGATTTGGTCTTGTTGGATCGATATTCCTTGCTCAAAAACTCTTCTTTAACGAGAAGGTTATTGCCGAAAAAGAGAAAACGGTCTCAACCTTGAAAGCAAACAACGCCAATATATCAGAGTTAGAGGCTCAAATCCGAGTACTCGACAGTAACCAGGCACTTATAGATTCCAAAGCAAAGCAAGCCGATCAAGCCATTCAAGCAATACTAGATGCTCTACCTTCGGACGCGAACTCGTTGGCACTTGGCGCGTCATTACAGAACAAGTTACTGACAGATATCGGTGGATTGACACTTCAATCATTGCAGGTTGATCCAGTACTTGGTGTAGAACAACTCGCAACGGACGCGACAGTCCTTGATGCAACAGCGACCGAGACAGTCTCTAATCAGATTACTTTCCGTTTCTCGGTAAGTGGAACAACTGATGCACTCAAGGAAGTGTTGAGCCGTCTGGAACGTTCAATTCGAGCCATTGATATCATCAGTGTCAGGATTGAAAGCCAAGGTGCTGCACAGGTACTAACTGCCGAAGCACGGGCATTTTACGAACCTGCCGTTGTAGTAGAATTAAAAGATAAGTTGGTAAAGCCATGAAAAAAACTGATATAGCAATGATCGTGTTTATCGCCACAATCAGCACTTTGATTGCGTACTTTGTAGGTAACAGTATATTCGGTAATATCACCAATCAGGGTGAACAGGTCAAGACGATTGAGCTGATTAGTACGGAGGTTGTCGAACCAGACCCAGCTATCTTTAACACTAATGCCATCAACCCAGCAGTTGAAGTACAAATTACTGGTTCTCCTGAAAGTACAGCCGAGACAACCACCGAAACCGAAACTGACACTGATACCACGTCCCAATCAGGGACGCCGTAGAAGGATGCGCTGATGGCACTTCTTACAAGTGACGTTCAGGGAAAGCTTATCAGTCTCCTTATAGACGAGGGACTTGTTACTGAGTCGGTGTTAAAAGAAGCAGAAGCAAAAGCGACTGCATCTAACCAACCGCTTTTTGCTGTTTTGACCGAGCAACATATTGTGGATGATGAGATGTTGACTCATGCTATCGCGCAGGTATCAGGTGTACCATATGTTAACTTGACGGCAAGTACGATTGATCAAAGCATTCTTGGGTTGTTGCCAGAAGATGTTGCTGAGCGCTTCATGGCTGTGCCACTCGCCGAAGTACAGAATCGTTTAGCTGTGGCAATGATTGATGCCAACAACGTGCAAGCAGTCGATTATCTGGCAAACCGTATTGAACGTCCGCTAAAGGTGTTTATGGCGTCAGAAGCAGGAGTGCGCCATGTATTGGACCAGTATCGAACCGACCTTTCAAGTGTTGGGGAAGCGGCCGAGGCCTCACAGGCTGAAGCAAGCACTGATTCTGACCGAGAAGTCAAAACTATCGTCGAAGATTCACCGATTAGTAAGGCACTCAGCACTATTTTGGAATACGCGGTCAAATCAAGAGCAAGCGATATCCACGTTGAGCCTCTTGAAGGTACATTAAAGATCCGATGTCGTGTTGACGGAGTTCTACGTGAGATCATGCAGCTACCTAAAAGTATTGAGCCAGCGCTCGTGAGCCGAATAAAAATTTTATCCAACCTCAAGATCGACGAACACCGTGTACCACAGGACGGACAGTTTACGGTTAAGGTTGCTAACAAAGAGGTCGACCTCCGTATCGCTATTAGCCCCGTTGTATGGGGCGAGCAAGTCGTGATTCGTTTACTTGATAAGTCAGGTAACACCTTTGATATCGAACAAATGGGTTACGCTGGTCGAGCGCTAAGAGCGATTCGTCGAGGCATCAAACATCCGAATGGTATGGTGCTGACATCAGGTCCGACAGGTAGCGGTAAGACAACCAGTCTATACGCTCTTATTAAGGAAATCAAAAACGACACAGTCAATATCGTTACACTAGAAGACCCAGTCGAGTACAAGATGGACGGCGTCAACCAAATCCAAGTAAATGCTGATGTTGGACTGACATTTGCGACAGGTCTACGTTCTATCCTACGTCAGGACCCGGATGTCGTGATGGTAGGAGAGATTCGTGACGATGAGACGGCTAACTTGGCTGTCCAGGCAGCTCTAACTGGACACTTGGTATTTAGCACGCTTCACACCAACAGTGCTGCAGGTGTGTTACCACGGCTTCTCGATATGGGTATCGAACCTTTCTTGATTGCAAGTACGGTTAACACCATCATCGGACAGCGACTTGTACGGCGCGTTGGTACAGCACGTGAATCATACCAGTCTAACCCCATCGAAACGCAGAATATCTTAACGACTGTCGGGCATCTTTTACCAAAGTCTCCAGACGAAGTAGCAAGGGTAGCGCAAGATTTAGGATATAAAGACTTGCCTCTGGCGGGTCAAAACGCTTATACTTTAGTCAAGGGCGTTGATTCACCACAATCGCCACATGGGTATAGCGGACGTGCGGGACTATATGAAGTCATGGATGTGAACATAGACATTCAAAATCTGATCATAGCGCGTTCGACCAGCTCGGAGATTCAGCGGATGGCTGTATCACAGGGAATGATAACCATGAGGCAGGACGGGTACCTAAAGGCGCTACAGGGGATCACGACTATCGAAGAAGTAAATAGGGTAGCGGCGGATACGGCATAATGAAAGAGGTGGGAAATGAATAATCAAGAACT
>CAZDKN010000074.1:0-3436 GCA_964506065.1 uncultured Saccharimonas sp. (SeqCode)
TACGCGCGCAGGTGTCTGACATCGCGGAGCTTATTGAAATGAACGACGATAGTTTGCTCGCGGAATTTGATGGACAAGTGTCTGCGCTCGAAAAAGAGTTTGACGTGCGCCGCAAGGAGCTGCTTCTAAACGGTGAGTTTGACGATCATAATGCCATCTTGCGACTCAGTGCTGGCGTAGGCGGGACTGACGCTCAAGATTGGACAGAAATGTTGGAGCGTATGTATCTACGCTTTGCAGAAAAAGCGGGTATGAAAACGAGTATTGTCGAGCGGTCGACTGGCGAAGAAGCAGGTATCAAATCGAGCGTCTTGGAAGTAACTGGTCTATACGCATACGGCAGATTGCGTAGTGAACACGGAGTTCATCGACTAGTTCGTCTGAGTCCATTTAATAGTGATAACTTACGTCAAACAAGCTTTGCATTAGTTGAGGTTCTGCCTCAAATCGATACGCCAGACGAGGTAGCAATCGACGACAAAGACTTAAAGATTGACGTATATCGTGCGGGCGGGCACGGTGGTCAATCGGTCAATACAACAGATAGTGCGGTGCGGGTTACGCACATTCCAACAGGAATTGTCGTTGCGATTCAAAACGAACGATCGCAATTGCAAAACCGCGAGACGGCTATGAAAATATTACGTGGTAAGTTGGCGCAATTACAACTTGAACAACACGCTGCGAGTATCTCAGACCTTCAGGCGGGCGAGTCGGCCAACTGGGGAAGTCAGATTCGCAACTACGTCCTGCATCCATATACGATGGTCAAAGACACGCGGACAAAACACGAAGATCGTGATGCTTCATCAGTTCTCGACGGTAAACTCGACGGATTTATCGAAGCATACCTTGAACACACCCAAACCTCCTAGCGAAGTATCAAGACTGTAAATTAAACAATTACATTTTCTTCTACCTCCCAGCCGCTCGTACCTGTCACGTAAGTTGAAAATTTCCTGTGCAAGGGTCTATCCCTTGTTCAGGGAATTCTCAGAATCAAGGAAGACGATAGGTGGAATGATAACAGGGGTATGAATTGACTTTTTGACGCAAAAGTAGTACAATAATTTTTGATGATAGAGGTGGGGAGCTTCTTCAACGCACATTGAGAGTATATCTGTAGACACGGGGTTCAACTGAACCTCGATTCGAAACTACACGCCGGGAGGCAACTAATGTCAAGTATTGCGCTGTACAGTGAGCTCGATCTCAAGTCCGTGCTGGCGGTGACGCAGGCACGCGAGATCGCGCTCAGGACCAACGGGGGCCTCGTCGACGGCGAACACATCCTCTTCGGCATCAGCGTCGTCGGTCTGCGAGGGGCTGTCCCTATCACCGATTCGCTGATGGTCGCGGCTGGTCTGACCAAGACCGCGATCCTGAGTGCTATCGGACCTGAGGACGACATCTCTTCGGAGGCTCATGGACGGTTCGCGCCGTCTGTCGAGCGCATCTGGGAGACGGCGAAGGACATGGCCGCTCGCTACGACAGTGCCGACGTCAAGCTGGCGTACGTCCTGTACGCGGTCATCGACCAGGCTCGCATCGATCCTGAGAGTGGCGTCGCCAAGCTGATCTCTCAGCTGTCGCCGCATCTCAACCTCGACCAGATGATCGAGGCGATCGACGATCTGCTGGGTGCTACTGACCGAGCTGAGCGCGTCAAAGCGATCGATGAGGACATCGCCAAGGACACGGCGGAGGTGAAGCTCGTGAAGGGCAAGCGCCACGCCAACATCCACCAGGGGGGTTCTCAGGAGCTCACCCTCAAGCTGGATCGCCAGATCGCAGCGGCCGAACTGGCCCTGCGAGTCACCAAGACGGTTCGCGCCACCCACATGTTCCTCTCGGCTCGATCGTAGTTTCGTACAGGGACGTCCGCGCATTGCGTGGGCGTCCCTGGCGATTCTTGATGTGAATTCTGTGTCTGTAGATATGTTTTGCCCCCGATGCTTATGCTATAATAATGAGTAAATGATACTGCTAGATAGGGTCACCAAAGCATACGGCAAGGACTTAGAGCCGGCCATTAATCGTATGAGCTTGTTTGTCGAGCCACGAGAATTTGTGATACTTGTTGGTACCAGTGGTGCGGGCAAATCAACGCTACTCAAATTACTAACACGCGAAGAAAAGCCGAGCAGTGGCAAGATTGTCGTCGGCGGTATCGACTACGATACGCTCAAGGACAGTCAAATCCCGATGTTGCGACGCAAAATTGGTGTTGTGTTCCAAGATTTTAAACTATTGCCACAACGAACAGTATTTGAAAACATTGCATTTGCACTCGAAATTGCTGGTATGACAGGTCGCGAAATTAAAAATACCGTACCAAAAGTCATTGAACTTGTTGGGCTGACTGGTAAAGAAAAGCAGTTTCCGCACCAACTATCAGGCGGTGAACGCCAACGTGTCGCGATTGCGCGTGCCGTTGTGCGCCAGCCAAAGATCTTGATTGCTGATGAGCCGACGGGGAACTTGGATCCAAAGCACAGCTGGGACATTGTCAGGTTACTGGAAAAAATTAATAAGTATGGCACGACAGTACTACTGACAACGCACAACGTCGAGATTGTAAACAAACTGAAAAAGCGGGTGATTACGATCGACCATGGCAAAGTGACCAGTGACCAGGCACTAGGCAGCTACAGACAAGGGGCAGCAGATGTCAAAGCGTAAATTAGATTCCAAGGCGTTTGCCAAACAAAAGCAAAGTCGTCGTAAGTGGCTGACATTTATTCGCATGTGCCGATACGGCGTCAATAACTTTTCGCGTAATGCCTGGCTAACAATTGCGGCAACAGCTGTTATGACGATTACTCTGCTGATCATCTTTACCGCTGTAGCAGCACGTTCGATTTTGGTGGACACAGTAGGTGAGCTTCGCAACAAAGTGGACATGTCGATTTATGTAAAGACCGAAACGACTGAAGAACAAGCAGACGAAATTATCGCCGATCTGCAACAACTTCCATCTGTACGTTCGGTGACGTTTGTTAGTGCGGCCGCAGCACGCGAGGCGATTGCCCAAGAGAATAAAAATGACCTACAGTACCTAGAGGCACTCAAAGAAGCCACCAACAAAAACCCAGGTATCTTGCGGGTTATTGTCGAGAACATTAACGATACGTCAGAACTCAGTAACTTTGTTGCGACTAATACAACACTAAAAGAACACCTAGACCCGGCACGTGAACCTTCGTTTGCAGGCGAGCGACGGGCAAGTATTGAGTCGATTGGCCAAGCGGTCGGCTTTGCAGAGCGAGTCGGCATTATCGCCAGTGCAGTGTTTGTGGCCATCTCGTCATTGATCATATTCAACACCATTCGCATGGCTATCTTTAACCGCAAAGAAGAAATTCAAATGATGAAATTAATTGGTGCCGACAGCTCGTTTATACGGGGTCCGTTCGTTGTTGAGGCGATTGTATAC
>CAZDKN010000075.1:0-927 GCA_964506065.1 uncultured Saccharimonas sp. (SeqCode)
CTATCACGCTGTGTGGGACAGTGTTGCCGATTGGTATATTGAGGCTAGCAAGCAGCAAAACAACCCTGACCTGCTAGCGTGGGTACTAGATACCAGTCACAAGCTTGCGCATCCGTTTGCACCGTTTGTGACCGAAACTATCTGGCAGACGCTGTCGTGGCACAATGACCTGTTGATTACTACTGCGTGGCCAGAGACTATAGAGTGTAGCGACATCGCAGCGGGTGAATTCGGACAGCTCAAAGACCTTGTAAGCGAGATTCGATTTGTTACCAGCGAACTTCCAGGCAACGAACGATACACGCTGCTATACGAAGAGGATTCGTTAATTGCCGATAATAACACGCTGATAGCCAAGCTAGCCAAATTACGTGCTATTACTCGCGTTGACCAGGCAAAGGGCCTCAGACTGCCTAATAGCGGGCGTGAGGCGTGGTTAGACGTACCTGCCAAGACACTATATGAGCATCAGACCAACTTGGAAGCACGACTAGCTGAAGCGCACGGAGCAATCGCCAATTTTGAGGCACGACTGAAGAGTAAAAGCTACGTCGAAAAAGCGCCGAAAGAACTCGTCGAAGAAACAAAACAGCAACTAGAAGCCAAACAAACACTTGTAGTCGCCTTGCAGCGCGAACTTGATGTCTTGAAATAGACTAGACGGGTCCTGTTACTCGGTCCGCCCCTACTCCTCTCGAACGAGTTCGAATCAAAGTGGGAGCCGCCCCGCCTTGTGCCACCCGTAAGTGGCTTACCTTATGTAGTTGGCCAGCTGTACTGGCTGCCGTCACTGTCAAATGTGAACTTTTTGTTGAACACGAATTTCTTTTCGTCATCGTTACGTGCTTGCATGCGGGGTTGACCTGAACGCAACTCTTGTAGCGTTTTGGCCGCATTAACTCTTTCGACATGCGTGTGGGCATCGCC
>CAZDKN010000075.1:937-3430 GCA_964506065.1 uncultured Saccharimonas sp. (SeqCode)
CTGCACCAAACGTAGCAAATGCAGCAGGTAGTGCTAGTGCTGTCGTCGTTGCACGGTCAATCTGCGTATCGTGAACCAGCACGCCAAAAGTGGTCGTGAGGGTTAGCAGGAGGGGTAGTGGGTTTATAAGTATTGGAAACATATGTTTATTTTTAATGGTTTACAGATATAACTGTAGCATAAGCTGTATTTATTGTCAAGACCATGTCAAAGAATATTACACTAACAAGCTTGATGATGGTTATGGTATTGTGAGGTTGAGATAGCATATGGGCGTCGAAAGTCACTACAGACAAAAACTAGAACAACTGCAAGGTCCAAGGCTCACGGGTGATCTTGGGCACCTTGCTCGCAGGTTATTTGACGCTGCCAGCGGGGATGTAGCCTCTAGCACTGTTGTCCCCCCACCGGCTCACTTTAGTGACAATATTGAAGCATCGCACGTGTATTGGCGGCTTGGTGAAGAGAACCAAGATCACGAGTTTTTCGGTGTGCGCCTTGTTGGACACGCGCTGAGTTTCGCGTTGCAGCACCGTCATAGCGAGGCACTTGAGATAGCGCATACCTTTGGTACGCCGTTTGTCGACCATCAAAGGGCCGTGCTCGTTGTGGGTGCGCAAAGACCAGCAATTTTCGCTCATGACGGCATGCATGATAGAGGTAGAAGGGATGCATTAGTGGGCAGAGAGACAGATTTGCCAGCGTTTCGACGGCGACTAGACCATACAATGGCTGCGATTGGTATTCACGAATCTATTCCAGACATGGTCGAACTAAGAGAACTGTTGCTCGCTAGCTGATCCGCAACTTCTCGGCTTCGGTCTGGAGCTCTGCGGGACTCATAATTCGACGGTTGGCGATATGGTCGACAATTGTTGGGTTAAGCTCTTTGTTGAGGCCAAAGACGTGAACGTGGGCGTGGGGGACACCAAAGCCTTCGACGATAAGTCCAATACGTTTGTAGTCGTAGGCTTGTCGCATCTTTAAAGCCATTTTCTTGGTCACTGCCATAATATGTTGATAGAGGCTATCATCGACATCCCATAAGTGGTCGATTTGTTCGCGCGGGATGACGAGACAGTGTCCGGGGGTCATCGGTTCGTGTGTGAGGATGACAAAGCATAAATCATCTTGATACAGAATTTGCTGGTCGATTTCGCCGTTAATAATTCGGGTAAAGACAGATGGTTCGCTCATGAATCTATTGTACTGTATTTACAGGCACATGGTATACTTTTGACAGATAAACGAAAGGATTGTATATGGCACAAGATAACAAGTCACAACTAGTGAACGGTGGGGGAGTTGCTTACGGTGTAACATCACTTGTAACAGGCATTGTTGCGCTCGTCGGAGCGTGGTTAATTTGGATTAGTTTGCCACTAGCGGTGCTTGCCATCGTATTTGGTGCACTTGGCATGAAGCGACCTGATAGCAAAGGGTTAGCAATTGCGGGTCTGGTGACGGGGTCAGTTGCAGCATTGATTGCTTTGGTTATTGTATTCTTTTGGATTCTGGCTATAACAGTCGCGGCACCTGGTTTTGACACAACACCAGGTTATTATTACCGATAAGATGATAGCCTAGACAAACTAGATGACTTATTTAAGGCGGGTCACTGAGTTGACTGCTTGACCTGCGCCTCTAGTTTATTTGAGTGATAACCCGAGCGGGCGAACCTTCAACGGCAAGATTGAGCGGTAAGGCAAAGACAGTAAAGCGCTTATTCACTAACTGATCAAGGTTGACCAGGTTCTCAATTATGAGTATGTCGTTGCTGAGTAGCTGTTTGTGAATCTGAAATGGCTCGTGATCGACGCTGCCAGTGTCAACTCCTACCATCTTTGCTCCTTTAGCTACCACAAACTCTGCGGCCTCATTTGTGACGGAAGGATAGTCGGTATAGTAATCGGGCGCATCAAAGTGTTCACTTTTGCCTGTATAAAATAAGACAATATCATCTTTTTGAATATCGGCGGCTTCAAGAGCTTGCGTAGTGAATCCTTCGCGAACATCTACGAGCTTTCCGCTACCAACGAACCGATCAACTGAGTAAGAGGGCAATAGTTTTCCGTCAGCAACCATATGGGCAGGGGCGTCGATATGAGTACCATTATGAGTACCTAGTTTCAGTAAATGGTCTAAATATCCATCGGTACTTAGTTCGGCGGCGACAGTCACCTCAACATTAGGGTCTCCTGGGTAGACTGGCGTTGATGGGTTAAGAGGCATTGTAAGGTCAATGTACTTCATAAGCCTACTATAACAAAAACTACCTGTAGGGCTATTTAATACTTAATTTCGTGGCGGAGAGAGGGATTCGGTCACGTCCCGCGACCCCGGGACAACGTCTTTGAAAACATAGTTTTCAAGAGTTGATTCCCTTGTGAACTGCCACTGGCAGTTCTCACCCTACCGGGTTCGAATACACTAACATTCCTCATACTAAAACAACCTAGACAAGCTAGGCTGTTTTAGTATGGCGGAGAGAGA
>CAZDKN010000076.1:0-3345 GCA_964506065.1 uncultured Saccharimonas sp. (SeqCode)
TTATAAGTCTCAATAGAGTCTAAAGCAACACGGACAAGTCGGTTCTTGACGACGGTAATAGTTACGCCAGCTTCTCGCGCGGCGCGGCGAAGTTCTTGAACGTCGGCAACATTGAGGCCCTGGTAGTATGCAAATACAGCCATCTTTGAAGACGATAGTGCCTCACTTAACTCTGCAACCAAAGTGTTCTTTTTATCGCGGGTAATTGCCATGTGATAAAAACCTTTCTTTGATTAATGTTCATTCGACCGATTTGTAAAAGTTCCGACACTGGCAGTTTGCGAACAAAGAAAAAGTCTTTGGACCTCGCACTGCCAAAGACTATAACGAAAAATGTATGTTTTACATGATCCTCGGTAGCTGATTAAGTGTCTTACAATGTAATTCACCGCTACTGTCTTTGGTAATGTCTGCGGGTAGTATAACAAATGTGTTCACGTGTTGTCAATAACGCTCTACGCTACCGCTAGCGTGACTGAGATACTCGCTTACAATAGCACTAGCGTCTTTGGAAAAATATTTCGTAATAATGTTATAATAAAGACTCGTCTGCATCGCAAACCCGCGAAGTATGACACCGTCGCAGTACTCAAACAGAGTCTGCAAGAGAGGGAGAAATGTTGAAGGAACGCAAGAAGACCACCAAGACGCGGTTGGCCGATCTCGTCATCACTGTGACGAACCATGGCTATACGACGCCGGACGAGGTGGAGAGCGGACAGAGAGGTCTGGGCGCCATCTTGGCCGAGGCCAAGCCGACGGAGGAGCTGACTCTCGAGAAGCTGCGCTCGCGGTTCGTGAGGCGTCTACGCAAGGCGGACGTCAAGCCGGCATCAGTGCCGACGCTCATCAAGCGGCACTATCTGGGCGATACGACTGCCCATCCGGCTGCCTGATTCTCGGGGATCAACTAACCTTCCGGGGTGTGGCGTTGACATGGACGTCGCGCCGCACCCCGTTTCGGTTCTCTCATTTCTCTCTCTGCCTACCGCGCCTCGCGCCCTGCTTTAATAAGATGTGGACCGAGGCGCATATCATAGGATTGGATAAATTATATTCTTAGTGTCGAACGAATTTCTTGTTGAATATCGTCAATTGTACGCATGTTACCCGTATTGTCTGTGCATTTGATTGCTTTGAATTCATCTGGATACAATTGGCACAACTCTTCGTAGTTAGACTTTGCCTTTTCAAGATGATTTGAGTCGGCTTCGTGTATGTCGCGCTTTTTGTCCGTGTATGAACGAGCGTCTTTTTTGTCTACGTTGCTCTGTGCAAACTCGGTCGGCATAATAAGGACAATGTTGATGTCTGGTCGTGGAATTTTGAGTGTTTCGTATTCGGTCTCCATCATTCGGTCGTAGTATGCGTGTCGATCGCCTTCGCTATCAAACTTTGTTCCTTGATGCGCAAGGTTGGATGCGACATAGCGATCAGCGATGACCAGCGCATCGGGTTGTTCAAGAAAGGTCTGTAATTCGTCTTTCGCTGCTAGGCGATCTAAAGCATAGGTTAGGCTAGCGAGATCTGCTGGAACTTCATCGACACTACCATACGCCCCATCGAGGTATTTGCCTGCATAATACGCAGAAGCCTGGCCGTATCTGGGGAAGCTAATTTTTAAAACTTTTCTTTTTAATTGTTGTTGGGCATATTCCGACAGCAGTTCAGAATGAGTTCGTTTACCTGATCCATCACCGCCTTCTATCGCGACAAACAAACCCTTGCTCATTATTTCATTCCTTTTGGGAGCAGTTCGATAACAGGTGCGGTGCGACGCGCGTCTTTGTATGCGCGTGGCAGCATTTGTTCAGGCGACCAAGTACGAATGAGCTCGTCTAGGTCTGATGTGTGCTGGTATTTGCCACTAATGCCGTCACGACCGTCGCTGTAGTCACCTTCGACAGGACCAGTTTTGTGAAAGATGAGTTGACCGATACGTTCACCGACGGGTAGTACTACGGATTCGTGCTTGTTGAGGTTATAAATTTCCAGCGTAATGCGGTTGATATAGCCTGGGTCGATCCAACCTGCGTCAAAGCAAACAGCGACGCCGTTACGCCCCCAGCTGCTACGAGATTTAACTTCGCTAGCGCCACCGTGAGCGCGAATACCAATAAACTCGTGTGTGTGTGCCAAGATGCGTTCACCGGGCTGCAAGACTATGATCGGATGGTCTTCGGGAATGTTTTCGAACAGCTCATAGCCATTTTTATGGCACCAATCTTTGTGAGGAATCGCCTCAAGGGGGCCTTTGAAATAACGATCAACGTCAGTTTTTACGAACGGATTATAAACGCGGGACTGTTCTTCGTATTCTTGTTTGTAAAAGTAGTGACCAAGCGTGAAGTCCAAGCTGGCTTCGGATACGTGTCGCTCGTTAAATGGTACACAGACGACTGTGCCATCTTTGATCGCAGACTTAATTTCGGTATTACTGTAGACACTCACGCTGTAGACTCTCCCCTATTTGAGCTAATGTAGTACTCTGATTGTACCATGGGCTGGGACTCCGTTACCACAATCTGGTACTATGAGAACATATGAAAAGCATCATTGTAGCCTACGACAAAAACCGCGGTATTGGTGCCGCAAATGATCTGCTATGGACGCGTGATTTACCTGCTGACTTGCAGCATTTCAAGCAGATTACCTCAGGACATTCGATTATTATGGGGCGCAAGACGTACGAGTCGCTAGGTCGGCCTTTGCCGAACAGGCAAAACATTGTGATTAGCCGCGACATGGAGCCTGTCGAGGGTTTTAGTGTAGTGCGCGACCTTGAAGAGGCGTATCAATCAGCGACGAGCGATGACGTATATGTAATTGGCGGGGGGCAGATATATCAACTGGCTCTTGATACCGTTGATCAGTTACTTGTGACAGAGGTCGACGAAACATTCGCTGCTGAAGTTTTCTTCCCTGAAATCAATCCAATTATATGGCAAGAAGTGAGTCGTGAGCATCACGTTAAAGACGAAGCTAACAAATACAATTACGACTTTGTGGTATATACGCGTCGCTAAACAGCGATAGGCGCTTTAATTGCTGGGTATGGGTCGTAGCCGACTAGCTCTATGTCGTCGAAGGTAAAGTCGTCGATATTTTTGACGTCAGGGTTTAATTTAAGTTTTGGAAGTGCTCGTGGAGTGCGAGACAACTGCTCGTCAACTTGTTCTAAGTGGTTTGAGTAAATATGTGTATCGGCCAGGGTGTGTACGAACTCGCCTGGTTCTAGATCTGTAACCTGCGCTACCATGCTAAGGAGTAGTGAGTATGACGCAATATTAAACGGAACGTCTAAGAACGTGTCAGCACTTCGTTGGTAGAGCTGCAGGTCAAGTT
>CAZDKN010000077.1:0-3327 GCA_964506065.1 uncultured Saccharimonas sp. (SeqCode)
ACCTGCGCTACCATGCTAAGGAGTAGTGAGTATGACGCAATATTAAACGGAACGCCTAAGAACGTGTCAGCACTTCGTTGGTAGAGCTGCAGGTCAAGTTTGCCCTCACGGACGTAGAACTGGAACATATTGTGGCATGGTGGTAATCCACCAATACGCACAATCTCATCGATTTCAGCAACATTCCAAGCACTGACGATGTTGCGACGAGAGTTCGGGTTGTTCTTGATCATGTCGATCGCCTTTGCAATTTGATCAATACTGCCGCCATTGCCGTGAGGCCAATGCCGCCACTGGACACCATATACAGGGCCTAGGTCGCCCCATTTCATTGCAAATTCGTGATCGGATGCGATCTTGGCGATGAATTCTTTGATTCCTGTTTGCCACTGCTCACTGGATGCTTCGGGTACGGGTTGTTTGTTGGCGAGTAAGTATGCCTTATACGGCCACTCATCCCATATATGAACATCGTTCTTTGCTAAGTATTCGATGTTACCCGTTCCCTGCAAGAACCACAGTAGCTCGTGTACAACACTACGCATGAATAGTTTTTTAGTAGTAACGGCCGGGAACCCTTCGGATAAATCGTACCGTAATTGACGACCAAACACGCTGATAGTGCCAGTGCCAGTCCGGTCGCTTTTTTTTACCCCATTCTTTTTGATATCCTGTAGTAGATCAAGATATTGTCGCATGCTTCCCCCGTTCTTAGTGGTTCTATTATGACATACGATGACAGTTTTGTATGTATGCAGTTATTAGTAAGCCGCGAGAAATAGTCACTCGGAGAGCGGTCGCACGGGTGGCGTTTGGTGGGGCAGCACCCGCTTTTGACAATTGTCGTAATCGACAATTTCAAAAGAAGGGGCAAACCGAACGACAGGACCCGACTAGAATTTAGCTAATAACGTTCTCGACCTTGATACCAGGACCTTGTGTGGTACTGATGCTGGTCGATTTGACGTAGGCAGATTTAATACTAGTTGGCTTTTGGCTCTGTAAGCTATCAAAGAATGCCTTAGCATTCTCGGCAAGCTTGGCTGCACCAAAGCTTACTTTACCGATCGAAAGGTGAACAATCGCCTGTTTGTCGACACGATATTCTACTTTACCGGCTTTTGCTTCAGTAGTAGCCTTGGCAACATCGATTGCGACTGAACCACTCTTAGGGTTTGGCATCAGTCCACGTGGACCAAGTAGTCGTGCGTATTTACCGAGGCGAGGCATATATGCAGGTGTCGCGATTAAAACGTCAAAGTCGATAACTTCTTTGTCGAGTTGTGCAAGGAATGTCTCGTCACCAACGATGTCGGCGCCTGCTTTTGATGCGCCTGCGTGGTCAGCTTCTGGTGCAAAGACAGCAACACGGATTGTTTTACCTGTGCCATTAGGTAAAGATACAGTTGCGCGAATGTTCTGGTCGGCTTGACGAGGGTCAACGCCTAGTTTTACGTGGACTTCAACGCTAGCGTCGAACTTGGCTGGGTTGGTTTTTACGGCTAGTTCAAGTGCGTCAGCAAGTGAGTAAACTATATCCTTTTGTACGAGCTCGGCGACCTTTTGGTACGCTTTACCACGACGTTCGATGCGAGGACGGGTGACAGGGCGGGGACCCTTGATTGCTTTGGCAGCAGCTTCTTCTGACTGTGGAGTTGTATCGCCAACCTCCTTGCGAGCTTCCTTCTCTGCCTTTGCTTCGGCTTCAGCGATTGCTTTTTCGCTACGTTTACCACTTTTGGCTGTTTTTACTTCTGGTTCAGGATTTGCAACGTCCTCTGCGACAGCAAGTTCTGATTCCGGCTCTAGGGTTGGTACAAACGCACCAATCGCCTCTTCAATCTCAGCGATAGTATTCTTGTCGGTCAGTGATAGACCTAGTTTTGTTGCTTCTTCTAGCAATTCGGCTTTCTTTGCCATAGGTGTTAACCCTTTCTGTGGTACAAACGGTTTTTTATACCTCCCAACATTGATTGTTATGTAGCAATTATAGCATAAAAGTTTGTATTTACCAATATGACGGGCATAATAGATGATATGAACGAACGATTTAATGCGCCTGCGGTCGAGCCTTCATTTGAAGACATGGTCAATACCTATAGGCGGCGCTTAGAATCCGAGATGAAACAGACTCTGCTAGATTACTTTGGCGGCGACGAAGTACAGGCAAGAGACGTGCTATATGCTGTAGTCCCGGCCAAGCCATTTAATGGCAGGACACTGGCCTCACTCTGGCCAGATGATCCAGATGCCGTTCACGCTTTTGTTATGAAACATTTCAAATAAAAATAGCCTCCACAAAGAGGCTATTAAAAAGTGTTTGGTATTATCCTTCGACTTCAACGCCCATTGAGCGTGCGGTACCAGCGATAACCTTCACGCGACCGTCCATGTCGATTGCGTTAAGTTGGTCTTTTTTCAGCTCTGCGATTTCTTCTAGCTGTGCGCGAGTGATTTTACCCACTTTTTCAGAGTGTGGTTTAGCACTACCCTTTTTGATTCCTGTCTTTTCACGGATAAGGTCGTCAACAGGTTGCCCTAGTGATTTCCACGCGAATGTACGGTCTTCAAAGATTTGAAGGTGAACAATGACGTCTTTGCCCTGTAGGTCTTTGGTTGCGTCGTTGAACGGATTGATGAAGTCCATCATGTTTAGACCCCACTGACCAAGAGTAGATCCTACTGGAGGACCTGCAGTCGCACGACCAGCAGGAATACGTAATTTAAGATTTCCGATAACTTTTTTTGCCATATAATTTTCTTTCTTGGACTAAATAATTGTGAAGCTTATTTAGTGCGTAACTGGATTATAGTATCAGATTTAGGGATACTTTTCAAGACTCTCGCCTACTGTCTAATATCTCCAGTCATTTCAGTATACATTGCATAAATCAGTCTGAGGGCGACTTCCGTATCGCCTAACTCTGGGGAATCATCTCCAAGACTCTCAAATCGATTGCGGAGTATCACCAGAATCTTTAGTAAGGTTTCAGCGTCTAAACGCATCTTGCGTATGTAGGCGATTTCCAACAAACGTTCGGCGGTTGAATCCTCAAGACGAAACATTCGATCTGAATGATCCTCGATCTCAGGCGACATATTGAGCTACTAGACTTTTCGTACTTGAAGTGCGTCAAGTTCGACAGGTGTGTCACGCCCGAACATACTGACCATGACTTTGATCTTGCCCTTTTGGGTATCGATTTCTGAGATAGCACCGTCAAAGCCTTTGAACGGACCGTCAGTAATACTGACGACTTCGCCTGGTTCGAAGTCAATGTGGTGCTTAGGGTCTTCGACTCCCATACGCTTCTTGATCTTGCTGAT
>CAZDKN010000078.1:0-3313 GCA_964506065.1 uncultured Saccharimonas sp. (SeqCode)
CTCTCCTAGAGCTCATTATATCACAGAGCACAAGCGTAATTACAGACAATTCACAGATAGAATTGCAAAGAAAATACCCCACATATTGTGAGGTATTTTCTTTGGTGAACTCGGCAAGATTCGAACCTGCGACCTTTGGCTCCGCAAGCCAACGCTCTATCCAGCTGAGCTACGAGTCCATAATTACGCGCCCGAAGGCGCGCTTTTATTGTAACTAGAAGGTGCTTTCGGCCTCACCAAAATGAAGCGAACATCGGCTATTGTACCATAAATAACGGTAGTTAGTCATTAAAGACGGAGTTGACGTACAAGAAGATCGACTAGATCTAACTTTAATGGGCGCATTGGTAGTCGGTTACCGAGTATATCGACAATCTTTTCGCCTGCTTCTTCTGGAAAGTAAACGGACACTCCAGGCGCAAAGCGTTTGATCGGGATGAGCATAATTGAGTGATGATCGCCATCTTGCAGCAAGCCAAACGCTTTAAAATCGTTAAAACTATAGAGCTTTTCGCCGATGTAAAGTCCGTGTTTGAGGCTAAGTGCGTACTGTAAAGTTCGAGGAGGTCGGCGTGAGTAAATAACAAGTGCGACCGCCATTACGACAACGAGCGCTGAGAATGTATAGGATCGCAACAAGAATATGTCCAGAGCGAGTAGCCCCAAGACTACTACTACAAAAAGAACATACCATAGCCCACCCTTTTCCAGATGGATGTATTCTTGTGCCACCCAGTTGACGGGTTCGTCGGGCGCTTGCTGAGCGTTGCCTGGCTCATCTGTCGCCGCGTCGTCAGCTTGTTCTGAATCACCTTGCTCAGCAGGTGTCGATTCTTCCTCTGTTGCTGGCTCGTTCGGAGCTTCGTCGGGATGCTGATCTAGTTGATTTTTTTCCTCTTCGGCACTCATAGCATGTATTATAGCATGACCACAATGCGAAGTTGCCTCGGTGAGGTACAATTATAGGGATGCGAGTTATCCATAACTTTTCAGATGTAACGAACGCTCTTAGCACGTTTATTTCTCATACGCCACCAAACGCACCTTATACACTCGATACAATACGCGAACTGATGCAGTATGTCGGCAATCCTCAGGACAACATAAGGGTGATTCACGTTGCGGGGACGTCTGGTAAAACATCGACGGCTTACTTTATTACGTCACTTTTAACAGAGGCAGGCTATACAACAGGACTGACTGTCTCGCCACATATCGATCATATTAACGAACGAACACAGATTAACCTCCAGCCGTTACCTGAACGTGAGTATTGTCACGAATTAGCTGAGTTTTTAAACCTGGTTGATGCGAGCGGACTCTCGCCGTCGCATTTTGAAGTATTGGTTGCGTTTTCGTACTGGGTATTTAACAAACGTAAAGTCGATTACGCAGTTGTCGAGGTCGGTCTGGGCGGATTGCTAGATGGTACCAACGTTGTGGCGCGACCAGATAAAATTTGTGTTATTACGGATATTGGCTTTGACCACATTGATGTGCTGGGCAAAACCTTACATGAAATTGCTACTCAAAAGGCTGGCATTGTTCACGACGAAAATAAAGTATTTATATATAACCAAGCGCAAGAGGTGATGGACGTAATTCGAACGACCGTCCGAACAAAACATGCTGACTTGCATATTATCAAGGCGCGTAGCGATGACAGGGTGAAACACCTGCCAACATTTCAGCAGCGTAACTTTGGACTGGCGTTGAGCGTGGCTGAGTTTGTGCTGACAGAGGGTGGTCACGAGTATTTGACTGATACTCAAGTTCGCCAGGCGACCGAAGTACTCATCCCTGGACGGATGGAAACGGTACAAAAGGGGAGTATGACGCTAGTGATGGACGGTGCTCATAATGAACAAAAAATTGATGCACTGGCGAGGGCAATGCAACAGAAATTTCCAAACCGTACAGTGACGCTACTTGTCAGTTTTGGGAAAAATAAACAGACGAGCGTACAAGAGAGCCTGAACCTACTCCGTCAGCTGGGTTCGTCAATCATCATTACCAAGTTCGCAAAAGGACAAGACGAACTACGCACACCGATGGAGCCTAGAGAGCTTGCGATGTTTGCAGAAAAAGCAGGATTTAGTTCTATAGAACTTGAAGACGATCCGTTTGCGGCTGTTGAACTATTGCGCCGTGCCAAAACAGACGTAGGGCTCATAACAGGTTCACTGTATCTGATCGAAACTGTACGACCCGCCGCGCTAAAGCGATAGTACCGAACCGGGTAGGTTAGTTGGTGCGTATAGCGTTCTGACCTAAAAAGAGAAACATTTACAAGGTTGTGTCTACGTTGCTCGCCTATAGGACAAGGAGTATAGTGGTGGCATAAGCAGTTTGGGGAACCCCAGGAGGTTACGATGGCAAATACTAAACCGACGGTAAAGGTAAAGGATACACCCAACACGGCGACAATTGTGTTGGTACAGTGGCTCAGTTATGTTTTTTGGGCACTGACAATCATCGCAATTTCTTATGTGGCGTCATCTGTCATAGCGTTTTATACTGATGTCAGTACTACAACATTTGTTGAACAGGTCGCATACGGAGTTGTGGCCGTAGCAATATTGTTGCCGCTGGCGATCATCACCGATATTTTCTACGGTCGGTACGAAGATACTCATAGGAGCGTGGCGACATCTGTCGTACACGTCGTACATTCCGTGCTGTTCGCCCTGACTGCCATCGGTGCATTGATTACGCTCGCATTCATATCTGTTGACTTACTCATCGCCACTGACCCAAGCCCGACCGCTGCGGTAGACATCAGTACCAGCGCAGTTGTCTTTGTACTGTTCGCCGGGCTGTTCCTGCGCGTTAATCGTCCGACTGTGCACCGTTTTATGCGTAAAGGCTTCCGCATTGACCTGACAGTTGTAGCCCTCGTTGCCATCGGTTTTGCAATAGCAGGTCCTGTAGGGTACGCAGTTGCTACCAAAGGCGACCGTCAGACTCGCGACAGCCTAAACTATGTCTCGAACACCCTCAACAGCTATGTCAGTCTGAATAACCAGCTACCAGGCACTCTAGAGGCAGGACTCAATGACACCGAAGCCAGAATGTATGAGGGCAACGACGACCTGCGCACTGCAGCACTCAGACTCGAATCTGAAGGTACGATCAAATACACACCAAACACCCAAGCGCCCGTTACCAAAGACGACGACAAGTCTGAAACGACAACAACCACGTACTTTTACGAACTCTGCGGCAACTTTACACACGGTCTACGCAAAGATTCGGGCTATGGTGTATATCCGTCATACCCAGTAGCAGAAGACACAGCAGTAAGCAGCGATTA
>CAZDKN010000079.1:0-3289 GCA_964506065.1 uncultured Saccharimonas sp. (SeqCode)
TATATCGTTTTGGTGGCTATTTGTCGGTATCTTACAGTTTGTAGACCACAGTCGATCAAAGCGAGATTCAGCGATGCGGTTAATCTCGTATCACTTGCTCGCAGGAGGGTACCTGCTATTCGTATCAGGAGTGGCAACGCCATTTGTCGCGTTTTGGATTCTATTACTACTCGCTACGAACGTTTACTTTTCACGAAATGGAGTTAACCTAAGTATATTGTGGTTCATTGTCATCGCTGGCGTCGACATATACTTCTGGCACGACACGCATCCTATTACAGTTGAATATAATCTCATTACACTCGTCGCTATTATTCTAAGTGGTCTCGTCACATTGAGCATCTCTAAGTCACAAGAGGTCAGCAAAGCCGAGCTGCTTCTCAGCAAGAAAGAGGAAGCTCTGCAACGTGACAGAGTACTTACTATTGTTAATAATTTGGCAGACGCAATCCTCAGTACGAACAAAGACGGAGTTATTACAGTATATAACGCTTCTAGCCTGATACTCCTCGATACCAACGACAGCCTGAACGGTCAATACATTGATGACGTACTAAAGCTTGTTGATCAATCGGGCAAACCAGTTAGTCTCTACGATGAGCTAAAAGAAACAAAAAATGCTATTAACAGAGATGATCTGAATTTTGCATATGAAGACGGGGAAACAATTCGACTTGGTGTGACGTATTCACCGATTCGTAGCAGTTACAGTCGTACTAAAAAAGCAGAGACACACGATGGGTATATCATCATCATGCGGGACATCACTAAGTCAAAGAGTCTTGAAGAAGAACGTGATGAGTTTATTAGTGTTGTCAGTCATGAGTTACGAACGCCAATAACAATCGTCGAAGGTACGATCTCTAATGTACAAATGATGATGGCACACCCAAACGCTACTAAACAGATGTTAGGTGATGCGATAGACATGGCTCACGATCAGATCGTTTATCTAGCCAAGATGGTAAACGATCTAAGCACGCTGTCACGCGCTGAACGCGGCGTTGCCGATACTCCCGAAGACATTGATGTACGCGAAATGGTACATAAACTACATGAAGAGTACAGCAAAGAAGCAACCGACAAACACTTACATTTTAACCTTGATTTAGGTGCAACACTTGGACATGTCGAGACGAGCAGGCTATACCTAGAGGAAATGTTGCAGAACTTTATTACCAACGCCATTAAATATACAAAAAAAGGAACCGTGACACTAAGCGTCAAACAAAAGCTTGGCGTCATTAAGTTTTCGATCAAGGACACTGGTATCGGTATTAGTAAGTCGGATCAAGGCAAGATTTATCAAAAGTTTTATCGAAGTGAAGACTACCGTACGCGCGAGACGAGCGGCACAGGTCTTGGCTTGTATGTCGCAGCAAAGCTGGCTCGCAAAATCGGTACAAATATCGACTTGGTGAGTCGCCTAAACCACGGTTCTACGTTTAGTTTTTCGTTACCTGTGAAGAAGTAGGAGCGGCAGTGATCGGACGACCTTTCCACGTAATCACACGACGGGCGTAACCGCTAATACTGAGAATCAATAACGCCAACTCCTGGACGATAACGTACGGCCACAGAAGCGCACCGAACCACCAACCTTTGTTCCATACTTTTTCTAAATACAAACCATACAGCGCAATAAAGACACATAGTTGCCAAAGTGCAGCGGTCTCGATAATCGTCCAGCCATTAATGAGTCCGCCAATTACAAAGAAAGCCGGCAAATTCAGCAGTAGTAGCAATGTAATACCTACGATCGCGCCGCCGATACGTCCGCCAATCAGCGGATATAGGAGTCGAATGCTTGTATCAACCTGTGATGACCACTTCTTTTCATAACTCACTCCCAACATTCGTGTGCTGATTAAAAATCGATATTTGTTGATCTTTGATAAGCCTGCCGCCAACATTGCTTCGGGTTGCACATCTAACGAGACTTGCTCAAAGCCATTGTAATAATCAAGCAGCAACTGTCTGTTCACCATCCACGCACTACTGGCAACTGCTGGCTTAGACCGACGATGCGCTACCAATTCCCAAAAGTATCGCAGCGACCCAAGTAGGACGCTCAGCCGCCAGCCATCAGCTCGCCGTGGCAATACAGACAGCATGGCGGCTTTTTCTTGCTGAGCGTACGATACGAGCTGCTCGATAGTATCTGGTTTAATACGAGTATCTACATCCATGAACAGAACGTACGACCCACTTGCCTCGTCGAGAAGCTCCTGCAACGCGTAGTTTTTGCCTAACCATCCTTCTGCCAGAGGTGAGCCCTCAACAAACCGCACGCCAGAATGAGCAAAAGCTTTGATGAGATGCGACGTATTGTCGCCTGAATTATCATCCAAAACAATGATTTCGAGCTTGGGGTACGTGTTGGCAATAACCGCTTCGAGGCACTGCGTCATAGAATCGGTTTCGTTCCGTGCCGGTATGCATACACTCACACTAGGCAGGTCCGCGAGCATACTTGGCTCACTTAGTAACTGCTTCATCTTAAAGTGTTTAAAGGCGAACATTAACTTCCAAACAAAGAATATACTCACTAACGTCAAAAGGCCATACAGACCAGCTAGGATAAGCTCAAGCACCATACAAATATAGTACCACGGTTGACGAGAGACGAAACAGGAGCTATACTTGCTATTGACAGTCTGCAGTGAGCAGACTTTTAAATTGGAGAATAAAGTGGCAACCAATCTCAAAAAAGCGGTAACAAAAAAGACAACTCCGAAAAAGAAGTCTACCAAAGTCGCACCAAAGCGTCCGACACCAAAAGCTTTAAAGCCACTGTTTGCAATTGGCGGGGACTTCAAAGGAGCATGGTTCGAACTACGTCAAGTTCGTTGGCCTAACCGCAAAGCCACATGGAGTCTCACTGGTGCAGTACTCGTATTTACGTCGTTTTTCGTCGTATTAATCTTGCTACTCGACCTGCTTTTTAAATATTTATTTGAACTAATTTTAGGATAAGAGGAACATATGTCACAAAACCGATACGATTCAACCCGCCAATGGTACGCTATCCACACATACAGCGGCTACGAAGAAAAAGTAGCCGACAGCATTCGCCAGCGAATTAATGCCGTCGACATGGCTGACAAGATTTTCGATGTCATGGTACCAAAAGAAAAGCAAATTCAGATCAAAAACGGTAAACGCAAAGTCGTAGAGAACAAGATTTTTCAAGGTTATGCATTGGTTGAGATGAAACTCACCGACGAAACGTGGTATATCGTGCGCAACACACCTGGCGTAACTGGGTTTGTAGGAACAGGCACAGAGC
>CAZDKN010000080.1:0-3246 GCA_964506065.1 uncultured Saccharimonas sp. (SeqCode)
ATCGTTAAAGAACCCCGTCTTTTCATCCCAGCAATAGAGATTGATAGCATCTTTACGACGATCGGCACTTTTGCGAAACTTGCGCTCTAACAATGGCTGCAACAACACACGATATGCGTCAGCTATTGTCGACTCTAGATGGAACATAAGACAATTCAGGTCAATCGGGATAATATCCGCCGTATGTATACTGCGAATATCGGCCGAATCCTCAAACCAACGCGTACTAAAGTCCCAGCCAGATTCAGCACCAGCTCGCAAATGTAGGTAGAGGCGTTCAGCTTCTCGCTCAATTGCTTCTTGGGCTGTGTCTGTATCCTCACTAAGTGACTCGGGTCGTGGAGTCATTTTGTTGTCGTAGTATCTGTTGAGCAATGCACCGTTGTCCATTTCGACCAGACGCGCATACGCGCGATGTTCTTCTTTGGCGAGTTTATTACGTCCTCGCATCCAAAAGCGGTACTCTTGAATCAAATAAGGCAAGTATTCAACCGTGACCGCCTTGTTCTTGTGCTCTGCTAGCAGCCGAACCATGTGCGAGAAAAAAGGAGGTTGCGAGCGACTTAAAAAGTACGTCCTGTTTGCGGTAGGTATAAATCCAAATTTGCGGATCATATAAGCAAAATTTTTAATCATGCCTTCGATGAGATCCCATTTACCATCAGTTGCCAAACCTAACATAATGAAATAACTATCCCAATAATATTGCTCGTCAAACCGCCCGCCCGGCACAACGTATTTGTATGGTAGAGCAATCAACGATCCTTTGTTACGACGATTACGACGCTCTAGATCTATCCAAAGTTTACTAATATGTTCTGAGATTGGTTGATTAGGGTCAGCAACAAATTCTGTTTTTTGTTTGTACGAAGGTAATTCATAAAAACGCGTCCGCACAAACTCACGCAAATCAAAGTTCGGATCTTGTTTTGCCAGCTGGTATTCGCGACGGAGCTGCTTAATCCGTGTTTTTGGGATAAGGTCAGTGAAGGTTTTGCTGTCGATATAAATATTTTGTTTTTGAACATCGGCAAATAGTTCGCCCAACCCATCATCTGGGCTTTTGGCAGTCGGACGTAAGTACCCTGTCGACGAAACGAGGGAGGATTTAAGCTGTTCAGTGTTTATTATTTTTTTCTTTATCATGCCTATGTCTAGTATAGGCGTCTATGCTGACTCGTTCAATCTAAAAAATGACCTTGCAATTTACGCAAGGTCATTTGAGTTAACTTTTAGCAGCTCGTTTTCGTTGATTTGGATCAAGATAGCGTTTACGTAGACGTAGTGATTTTGGCGTTACTTCAAGTAATTCATCGTTCTCGATAAAGTCAATCGACTGCTCGAGACTGAGGTCAGTGTATGGCGTCAACTGAATCGCGCCATCGCTTGATGAAGTTCGCATGTTGGTCAATTGCTTACCTCGACAAACGTTTAGTTCAAGGTCACCTTGTCGATTATATACACCAACAATCATGCCTGGGTAGACAGTGGTACCAGGTCCTACAAATAGTTCGCCGCGCGCAGCTGCCGCGTCAAGTGCATACGCAGTCGTGCTACCTGATTCGGTTGCAATCAATGCCCCGTTACGAGTTTGTTGCAGTTTCGCGCCAAGTGGTTGGTATCCATGTGGCAGACTGTTCATAATGACCGTACCCTTCGTAGCAGTAAGAAGTAGGTTGCGAAGACCGATCATAGCTCGCGTTGGAATGATGTAGGTCGATCGAGTTGTGCCACTGCTAGTTTGTTCTTGCTTGATAGGAGCAGCGCGACGAGTGCCTAATTCTTGGCTTACCGCGCCTAGAAATTCTGGTGCGACTTCGATTAACAACTCTTCAACAGGTTCTTTGACTATGCCGTCTTCTTCGACAGTCACCGCCTGTGGACGACCGACTTCGAACTCAAAGTCTTCGCGACGAAGTGTTTCGATTAAGACCGAGAGGTGCAGCTCACCACGACCAGATACAACAAAACCAATTCCTTCTTCACGAACACGAAGCGACACATTTGTCTCAAGCTCTTGTTTCAGACGATCGCCAATTTGACGACTTGTGTTGTATTTGGCTTCTTTGCCCTTGAGCGGGCTAGTGTTTGGACCAATATACATACTAAGTGTTGGTGCCTCGATGTCAATAACAGGTAATGCGTCAGGATTATCTTTGTCGGCAATTGTCTCACCGATGTGTGCATCAGCAATGCCGGTCAGCGCAACGATATCGCCGGCTCCCGCTTCGTCAATTTCTTCACGATTTAGCCCACGGTAACCAAAGACTTTGTCAATTTTGGCATTGACGAGCGTGCCGTCACGTTTGATCAAAACGACTTGCTGCGCTTTTTTGATGTTGCCTCGCGTAATCCGTCCGATTGCATACTTACCAAGGAATGTATCGTATTGTAGCGATGTCACCAACATCTGAAACGGTTTGTCGGTCTCTACCGTAGGTGCTGGAATATCATTAATAATCGCATCAAATACTGGCGTCAAATCAGTGTGTTCTGATGGATTGTCGGGAAGCTTCGTCCATGCTTTACCTTCACGACCAATTGCGTAATAGACAGGATAGTGCAGTTGGCTATCGTCAATTGCCAGTTCCAAGAACAGATCGGATACTTCGTCGACTACCTCATCGATACGACGTGATGGCTTATCAATTTTGTTAATAATAACGACAGGTTTGAGTCCTAATTCGAGCGCTTTTGAAAGCACAAATTTTGTCTGTGGCATTGGTCCTTCTTGGGCGTCGACAATCAACAATACACCATCTGCCATATTTAGCGTTCGCTCTACTTCACCGCTGAAGTCCGCGTGTCCTGGGGTGTCAATAATGTTAATCTTGTAGTCACCGTGACACACAGAGGTTTGCTTGGCGGTAATTGTAATACCTCGCTCGTGTTCTTGATCACCACTGTCCATAATGAGTGATTGTTCCATTTCAGCTTGGTTAGATCTGAATGTGTTGCTTTGTTTTAACAAACCATCAACAAGCGTCGTTTTGCCGTGGTCGACGTGGGCGATAATTGCAATATTGCGAATAAATTTTGGGTCTTTCATAAAAATATACCCGAAATAATTAACCATTCGGGTTTCCTTATCTGTAATTATAGCAGAATTCTGAAATCATTCAACCTCTAGCGGCATATAGCTCACCACTGTTGCCCAGTTATCACCTATGCTGTATAATCCTTCCAGGTAAGGGCGCTTAGCTCAGTTGGCTAGAGCACCTCGTTTACACCGAGGGGGTCGGGGGT
>CAZDKN010000081.1:0-3199 GCA_964506065.1 uncultured Saccharimonas sp. (SeqCode)
TGTTTTTAACAAACGAAGACCTAGGACGTCTTGGTGTATACGGCGACATGCTGCCATCGCTCAAATCAAAGGAAGACCAAGAATATCTGTGGGAGCATCTTGATGATATCGATATTTTTGAATCTGACCATGCACCGCACACCGACGAAGAAAAGCAGGCGGGCGCACACGGTGTTCCAGGGCTCGAAACAACGTTGCCATTACTGCTAACTGCTGAAAAACAAGGCAAAATTACTCGCGAACAGATTATTGACAAATGTTTCACTGCACCTGCTCGTATTTTCAACATCCCGACTGACGACGATACCTACATCGAAGTTGACCTAGACGAGTACGTTATCAAAAACGAAGAGCTGTTAACCAAATGTGGCTGGTCCCCATTTGCTGGTCAAACAGTGAATGGCAAGGTCAAAAAAGTATGCATTCGCGGAGAGTTAGTGTTCGAAGACGGTAAAGTAATAACAGAACCAGGCTCTGGACGCGTTCTAAAGTAGAGAACCCTTAATTTCGGTTGCTAAGTTCGGGTTCCACATGGCGCCCGCGACTGACATGACAATGTCTGCGCCAGCTTCAAGATATTCATGAAAGTCATCAGCAGTTACCACGCCACCGATCCCTACGACTTTGTAAGAAAAACCGAGTTCTTCGCGGTACTGTGCAAGTAAGCGAGTCATCTCTAGGCCTGCCCACTTAACAGGAGCTCCACTAATGCCCGCCTTTGGTCGTCCTGGAAACACATTATTTCCTGCGCTATCCACAACCGGCATCGGAATAGTATTAATTGCGCTGATACCGTCAAGCATGCCGCCGACGTGAGATATAAGGTCGCGGAGATGTTCGTGGTCAGCAAAGTACGCAATCTTTATCAAAAGTTTTATGTCTGGATAAGCCTCACGAACAGCTGTTACAATTTGCGTCGTTATATCTGTATCGAAACATGCCAAAACTTCTTCGCCTTCGTTAGGACAACTAAGGTTGATCTCAATGACGTTTGCGCCCGTATCTTTAATCAAGCCTACGCCTTTGACGTGATCTTGAACAAAGTCTTCACGACCTTTACCACGTGCTGTACCCTGGAACGCAACAAGCACAGCTTGGCCTTTTTTAGGTAGCGAAAGAGTTTCTTTCATGTCAGGTTGCCAAACAGACGGACTAACAGATGGGATACCGAAAGAGTTGGCAACAGCGATATTGTCGGTGTATTTATCAGCAAGCGGTACACTCTCTGCTGATAGATCTAAGTCGCCGTCGATTTTCACAGGACGAACCTGAGGATAGGCATTAAGCGGAAATACATCTGTACGCACAGATTTTAGCGTGACAATATCGAAACCTTTGTTAAGCGCGGCCTCAATAAACTTTGCTTTTGGCAGCGGACCTGCTGCAATACCGAACGGACTATAAACGGGTGAGCCGAAAAAGTCATATTTTGGTTCGCCCTTATTTTCATATACGGTGCTGTTGTCTGCGTAGCCGCCGAATGGTCCTTGGGCTTTGTTTTCTTCAAAATCAAGTTGGTCGTTATATAGTTGAATTTGTTGTATCATAGTTTAAGCTTACCATAGGAATGACCATCCATAAACCAAACAAAGGAGAGCCCGATGTCTACTGTTTCACCTCAAACGATCGAAAAGGTTGCTGCTGCAATATACGAAAGTGGCTTACTAAAATTTGGAGAGTTTACTCTAAAAAACGGCACTATTTCACCCTTTTATATCGACTTGCGTCAAGCACAGTCGCACCCAGATACCTTCGCGGTAATTATTGATACTTACAGTGAAATGCTAGCTGACACGGACGAATCGATATTTTTAGCAGGCGTCCCAGAGGCTGCTACGCCACTTGCAGCCGCAACAGGCTACAAACTGCATAGAAAACTTCTACAGCCACGCAAGGTCGTCAAAGACCACGGAACTAAAAGTTCAGTTGAAGGTTCTTTCAAGCAGGGTGATCGAGTTGTCTTGATAGACGATCTTATAAACACGGGTGAGTCAAAGCTTGAAGCCATCGAACAACTAGAAGCTGCTGGTCTGGCCATCGAAAAGTTTATTGTTCTAGTTGATCGCGAGCAAGGCGGGATCGAAACAATACGTAAAGCAGGTTATGTAATCGAGGCGGCACTTGGTATTAAAGCGCTCGTCGAGAGCCTCTTCAACCAAGGCAAAATTACCCAGGAACAACACGACACCGTTCTGGCTTTCATCAAGAATAACTAGACTAGATAATCTGTTACAATAGTCTTAATGTTCATCGATGCAACACGGCTGATTGAATCAGCTCAAAAAATTCTTGTTATCCAAGCCGAGAACCCCGACGGCGACTCTCTTGGAAGCGCGTTAGCGCTAGAAGAAATATTAGGCGACCTGGGAAAGTCTGTCTCGCTGTACTGTGACGTCGAGATGCCCAAGTATCTTCGTTACATCAAAGGCTGGGATCGAGTGTCTCAAGACTTTGACACCTCCGCCGACCTAGCAATAATTGTCGATACCAGTAGCGATACGCTCATCGGCAAGGCCCTACAGATTCCTGGCGCACGCCACTTCCTCGATACGCACTCTGTGCTTGTCATTGACCATCATCACGAAACGGAGTCGACGCTCAGTTTTGAGCACACTCCGCTAATAGTCGAGGCAGGCTCAAGCACCCAAGTCATCTACCAACTAGCCGAGCAAAACGGCTGGAAGATTAACGCTCAAGCAGCCGAGAACCTACTGGCTGGATTATTGTCTGACACTCTTGGCCTTTCAACCCAAAACGTCGGCGAAGCAATATACCTTACAGCATCTAAACTAGCGGCGCTTGGTGCATCGCCTGCAGCTATCGAAGAACGTCGTCGTGAATTTATGAAAAAGTCTGCCGAAATTTTAAAATACAAGGGCATCTTGATTGAGCGGATCGAGTACTTCCTCGACGGCAAGCTAGCAGTCATCCGTATACCTTGGGAAGAAATTCAGCAATACAGTGACCAGTACAACCCAAGCGTACTAGTATTAGATGAAATGCGCCTGGTTGAGGGCGTCGAAATAGGTGTCGCTATCAAGACATATCCCGACGGTAAACTCACGGGCAAGTTGCGCAGCAACCTACCGATCTCAACCGCTATCGCTGGCTTTTTCGGTGGCGGTGGACACCCGTACGCAGCCGGCTTTCGCGTATACGAATCAATTGATAAAATTATCCCAGACCTACTCACTGCTAC
>CAZDKN010000082.1:0-3179 GCA_964506065.1 uncultured Saccharimonas sp. (SeqCode)
TGTCGCCATGACAGGAGCTGTACAGATCGAAAAGAGGGACAACCCTAGGCTATATCGTATAGTCGAAAATTTAGCAATTACCCTAGGTATCCCTACGCCGAAAGTGTACATCATCAATGATCCGGCATTGAACGCGTTTGCGACAGGCAGAGATCCCAAGCACGCTATTGTTGCGGCAACGACGGGCCTGATCGATGCGATGGATGACGACGAACTAGAAGCGGTAATGGCCCACGAAATGGGACACGTACAAAACTACGACATTCGTGTTAGCATGATTGCATTTGGATTGGTGAGTGCTATCGGCATTTTGTCGGACATAGTACTGAGAATGATGTTCTTTGGAGATCGTCGTGAGAGTAATGTTCACCCTATAGTATTTATTATTGGTCTGGTTATCGTGATACTTGCGCCACTGATTGCTGTTATTGTGCAGATGGCCGTCAGTCGTCAACGTGAATATCTGGCAGATGCGTCAGGCGCTATGACAACGCGTCATCCCGAAGCACTCGCAAGGGCACTCGAAAAGCTAAAAGCCCACAGTCGCCCAATGAAGCATCAAAACACTGCATCGGCACATCTGTTTTTTTCAAATCCTCTCAAACCAGGCTTCCTTAGTAAGTTATTTAGTAGTCATCCACCACTTGACGACCGCATCGCACGACTTCGTGGTAATGCAGGTAAGTTCTAAACACTATGCCAACAAAAAAGAAACCAACACCAAAAAAATCTCGTCCCCAAAAAGCATCTCAGTTACTGAAACGACCTTTCGCTGAGCTCCAAAGTGGCATTAGTAATTACATGTTGAGGCGTCCGCATCGTAGCTTTCGTCGAACTCGTCGTCGCGATTACGTACGTTCGTTGACGTTGCCAGGGTACTTTGCTTTTAATATGTATGTACGTAAAACCTTGTGGGCAAACCGCAAAATATTTTTATTGATGAGCCTTGTGTATGCCGTTCTCACTGCAGCGATGGTAGGCGTTGCATCGCAAGAAACCTATACTGCCTTGACAGACACAATAAGAGGAACCGAAGGCGAATTATTCAGTGGTGACTGGGGTGAAGTTAGCAGAGCAGGGTTGTTGTTTGTCACGACCGTGACAGGAGGAATAACAGCGAACTTGACCGAAGTCCAACAGGTGTATGCTGGCCTCATCGCGCTGCTGACGTGGTTAACAACAGTCTGGCTGCTGCGCAATATATTGGCGGGACACAAAGTCAAGCTTCGTGACGGGTTGTATAATGCTGGCGCGCCGATATTGTCGACAGTTTTGGTTGGGGTAGTGTTGGTGATTCAACTACTGCCTGTCGCCCTTGCTTTGATAGCATACTCTGCGGCGGCGTCCACAGGGCTATTAGCCGGGGGAGTAGAAGCAATGTTGTTCTGGATTGGCGCGGGGTTGCTAGCACTACTGTCGCTATACTGGATTACCAGTACATTTATTGCTCTTGTGATTGTGACACTACCTGGCATGTATCCCATGCAGGCGCTACGAACTGCAGGTGACGTCGTCATAGGTAGGCGGATTCGAATACTACTGAGGATAGTATGGTTGCTACTAGGCGTGGCTGTGGCGTGGGTTGTTGTCATGATACCTGTTATTTTGTTTGACACATGGCTAAAAGGTACCTGGTCCGAGACTGAATGGGTACCTATTGTACCTATTATGCTACTCGCCTTGAGCTCACTGACAGTTGTATGGTCGGCAAGCTACATTTATCTACTATATAGGAGGGTAGTCGCTGATGACGCAGCACCAGCCTAAAGAGCGCATTGCCAAGCTACGCTCACTTATTGATGACTATCGTTACCATTATCATGTTTTGGACGAGTCCATCATGAGTGAAGCGGCAGCGGATAGTCTAAAACACGAACTTGCGCAGTTAGAAGAGCAATACCCACAATTGATTACGCCCGATTCACCAACGCAGCGTGTGGCTGGTGTTGCCTTGGATAAGTTCGCCAAAGTACGGCACGTAGAGCCTATGTTGAGTTTGAATGACGTGTTTGACCGAAACGAAGTCGAGGCATGGGTAAAGCGCATAGACAAACTTGTGCCTGGATCACAGCGTGCATTCTTTTGCGATCTGAAGATGGACGGACTTGCGTGTGCGTTAATCTATCAAGACGGCGTATTCGTTCAGGCGGTCACACGAGGTGACGGGCAGGTCGGAGAAGACGTTACAGCGAATGTTCGTACAATCCATAGCGTCCCAATGAAACTCAGAAAGACAGCTGGATACGAATATTTCCTAGAAGGTCGAACCGAGATTAGAGGTGAAATCGTTATTTATAAAAAGGACTTTGACGCGTTAAACACTGCGCAAAAAGCAGCAGGCAAACCGCTATATGCCAATCCACGAAACCTAGCCGCAGGCACTATTCGCCAACTAGACCCCGGTCAGGTCTCGAACCGTCCGCTCACATATCGTGCGTACAACTTGCTACGACAAAATGCATCTGACGTACCGACGTATGATTTTGCTTATAAGGCATTGATTGCGTTGGGGATAGCCGCGAACCAGCAGGCACGTACGTTAACGACAGTTGATGAAGTGATGCACTTTGTTGATGAGTGGGAGGAAAAGCGACACGACTTGCCATTTAACACGGATGGGTTGGTAGTAAAAATCAACGATCGTGTGCAGTATGACCAACTTGGTGTTGTGGGCAAAGCCCCGAGAGGCGCTGTTGCGTACAAGTATCCAGCAGAGGAAACAACAACTATCGTCAAAGACATAGTCATTAGCATTGGGCGTACTGGTGCAGCCACCCCAGTCGCAGTATTTGACCCAGTTGTTGTCGCTGGATCGACCATCCAACATGCTAGTCTGCATAATGCTGATGAGATTACGCGTCTGGACGTCAGGATCGGCGATACTGTCATTGTATTCAAGGCGGGAGATATCATTCCTCAAATTAAGAGTGTTGTTACAGAACTACGACCAGAGGGAGCAAAGCCAGTTGATTTTAAAGTGCTTTTGGCACAACAATACCCAGAACTTGAGTTTGAGCGTCTAGGTGACGATGTCGTGTATCGCGTCAAAGGTGCCGATAGTGACCTGATGCTAAAACGCGCAGTTGAATACTACGCATCAAAGGCGGCTTTGGATATTGATACTCTGGGGGAGAAAAATGTTGTTGCGCTTGTTGATGCGGGACTGATTGAGGATCTTG
>CAZDKN010000083.1:0-3149 GCA_964506065.1 uncultured Saccharimonas sp. (SeqCode)
CTTGGTGACGGTCAGTAAAGACCCTTCGGTCGATGCACTATCTGCGGCGCTTGGCCTCACTGTTATGCTCAACAAATTAGGCAAACATACCACTGCTATTTTTAGTGGTGCAACACCGCCCGCAATCACGTTCCTTGACCCACAAAAGACGTTCGAGTCATCGATTGATAGTTTGCGTGATTTTATTATTGCTCTTGATAAAGAGAAAGCCGATCACCTGCGTTACAAGGTTGAAGGCGACGCGGTTAAGATTTTCATTACGCCGTATCGCACAACACTTAGTAGCGAGGACCTTGAATTTAGCCAGGGCGACTACAATATTGAACTTGTCCTTGCGCTCGGGGTAGAGAACCAATCGCACCTAGACGCTGCTCTAGAGGCACACGGCAGCATTCTGCACGACGCAACAGTTATCACCATTAGTACGGAGCCAGGATCCAGTAGCCTCGGAAGCGTAGATTGGCGCGACGAGACGGCTAGTAGTTTGAGTGAAATGTTAGTGACGCTCTCAGAGACACTAGCATCAGAGACACCACTTATCGACCAACAAGTCGCAACGGCACTACTAACCGGTATTGTTGCCGAGACTGATCGCTTTAGTAATACCAAAACGTCTTCAAAAGTAATGACCATCTCTGCGCAACTAATGGCAGCAGGCGCTGACCAGCAACTGATTGCGTCAAAACTGCAAGAATCGCACGAAATTGGTGCGGGAGCCACTCCAACAGGCAACGCCTCACCGTACACTCAAACATTAGCGCAGTCAGCTCAGTCGCCGACCAAAGACGGTATGGTGATCACCCATGATGAGGTAGTACCAATTGCATCTACGCCGCCTGTACCTCCTGCCCCTGACCAATCGTCGTTGCCGCCAGTTACACCATCGCCGTCAGTACCTTCTGTCCCTGTTGATGTAGCCCCTGTAACAGTCGGTAAGATCGCAGACGCCTACGCATTCCAGCCAGACGAAGTCACAACAGACACAGCAATGACACCACCCGCTACTGCACCGCTACTAGGAGGCGTTTCGTTACCGCCTACGCCAACTGCTGAACCTGCAACCGCTAGTAACGATGTTGCGCCTTTATCTCCTATCGCCCCGCCACAACCAATAGCACCTGAGCCAACTCCGGCGCCAGCACCTACAACCCCCTCCGACACACTAGCCCCTGCAACTTTGGGTTCGCTCCCACCAGCTCCAGCTGAAGTAACAGCCCCAATGAGTACCGAGATTAGCAAGCATTCTTATCTTGGTGGTGCTCCGTCAACGTATGATACCCCTGTCAACGGCGCTCCTGCACCAGCGGGCGAGGGCGGTGTTGATATATTCGCCGCACCAGCACCTACTACAATGGACGGCAACGTACCCTCGATTACTCCGACAGCTCCAACAAGTCCAACATTAGGAACGCGTGACGAAGCGTCACGTAACGATGCGCTTGCTGCTGTTCACGCTACGTTCGTCCAGCCAGCGGCACCGCCATTACCAGATTTTGGCGCGTTACCACAGCCGACAGTCTCGCCGTATGCGCTTGATCCTTTGCCAACTCAACCAGCGCCCGAGCGTTTGGGTGACATTCTTGCTCCCGAACCTGCACCTGTAACTGCAACACCGCCTCCACAATCAGCTCCAAATGACCCAGGACAGTTCCAAATCCCAGGTCAGTAGTTAGCAAAGACCGAGCAAGATAGTATAATCAGCTGATGACTGACGGTATTTTGCTTATCGATAAACCCGCTGAAATGACAAGTTTTGGAGTTGTTGCTCGCGTGCGACGTTTACTTAGTGAACAGCAAGGCAAGAAGGTCAAGGTTGGTCATACGGGGACACTTGATCCCTTCGCAACTGGTCTGATGATCATTGTGGTTGGTAAAGAGTGCAAAAATGCCGAAACCTACAGTAAGCTCGACAAAGTATACGAGGCGACAATTCGACTCGGGCAAAGCTCCACAACGGGTGATCCAGAGGGTGAAATAACAGATCACGACAGCAAAGTTCCGACAAGCGACGAAGTAATGGCAACTCTCGCCACATTTACTGGGGTCATCAAACAGCGACCGCCAATTTATAGCGCAATCAAAATTGACGGGCAGCGGGCATATAAACTAGCTCGCGAGGGTAAGCCAGTCGAAATGCCCGAACGCACGATTACAATCCACACCCTTGATCTGGTTGATTATACGTATCCCGAACTAAGGGTTAGGACTCACGTCAGTAGCGGGACATATATCAGGACGCTTGCTGAGGATATTGGACGTGCGCTTGGCACCAGTGCCTACTGCAAACAGCTACGACGGACTGCGATAGGCAAGTGGAAGATCGAAGACAGCCAGACACTACAAGAATTTGGCATCATTAACCCTTGAAACATGTGTAAAACTTTGGTATAGTACGTATCTGATGATTACAGCAGACAATAAAGCAAAAGCATTCGCTTTGACACAAACTCACAAGACAGACGTTGGTTCGCCTCAGGCGCAGGTATCTGTTTTGACGGCTCGTATCAAAGAAATTACTGCTCATTTGCAGACTAACAAACACGACAACATGGCTCGTCGTGGTCTTATTCAGATGGTTGGTCGCCGCAAAAAACTGCTGAAATACCTTGAAACAAAAGATTTCGACGCCTACAAGGCAACAGTCGCAGCACTCGGTCTTCGAAAATAGACAATCGACTCCGCAAATAATCTGCGGAGTTTTTATTTGCAGTGAGTTATAATAAGAGAGTAATAAACGCCCTATGTTTTAAGTGGTGGATACAGGAATTCTTGACTCGCAAGAAAATCTGCACCCGTTACTTATCGAACTTGGGGCATAAGAGGAGGCTTGTATGCCAGTTATTAACCCATACGGTAAAGATATTATTAAAGTAGAAACGCAGCTTGCGGGTCGTACACTAACGCTTGAGGTCAACCGCGTTGGATTCCGCACTAGCGCCAGCGTGCTTGTAACTTACGGCGATACAGTTGTGCTTGGTACTGCAATGGTCAGCAAAAAAGCAATCAGCGGTATGGATTATTTTCCGCTATCGATTGATTATGAAGAAAAGTTCTACGCAGCTGGCAAGATTAGCGGCAGCCGTTTTATCAAGCGTGAAGGTCGCCCAAGTGACGAAGCAATCTTAATCGGTCGTTTGATCGATCGTCCA
>CAZDKN010000084.1:0-3121 GCA_964506065.1 uncultured Saccharimonas sp. (SeqCode)
TCCATTTTCGCTAATAACGAGCAAGCTTCGTCCGTCGTCATCAACGATATCCATACCGACCACTTGATCGTTTGGTCGCAGGCGAACACCGCGGACACCACGCGCGCTTCGACCCATTGGACGAGCATCTTTCTCTCCAAATCGGATTGCTTGACCAGCAGATGTTGATATTATTACATCGTTCTCGCCTGTCGTCTTCTGAATCCACTTTAACTCATCGCCTTCGTCAAGTTTGATTGCAATCAAACCATTTGTCCGAATGTTAGCGTAGTCTTTGAGCGGAGTCTTTTTAATCGTACCTTTGATTGTTGCCATAAACAGGTAGCCGCTGTCACTGGCATGTTTTTCGTGACGGATAATTGAGGTAATTCTCTCCTCTGGTTGGAGATTCAGCAAGTTGACCGCAGCAACGCCCTTAGCAGCTAGACTTGCGGCAGGCACTTCGTATGCCTTCAGACGGAATATACGTCCCTTGTTCGTAAAGAACAACAAGTAATCGTGTGTACTCGTTGGTATCAGTTGGTCAATAACATCTTCTTCTTTGGTTGTCATGCCTCGTTTGCCTTTACCGCCACGATGTTGGCGATGGTATTCGCTCACGAGAGTGCGTTTGATGTAGTTTTCGGTTGTTAGCAAGATGACCGAATCCTCTTCAGGTATCAACTCTTCGTCACTAAACTTACCAAGCTCACTGTTAATCATCTTGGAACGGCGCTCATCGCCATACTTCTCTTTCATTTCCAGAAGCTCTTCTTTGATAATACGCAAGATTTCCTTCTCGTCAGCCAGGATAGCCTCTAGTTTACTAATCAGTGCTAGAAGCTCCTTGAGTTCATTCTCGATCTTGTCACGTTCAAGTCCAGTCAGACGACGTAGTTGCATCGCGAGAATAGCTTGTGCCTGAATCTCAGACAAACCAAACTGCTTCATTAGCCCTGCTTGAGCATCTTCGCTTGTTTTGCTGGCACGAATCAACTTAATAACTTCGTCGATGTGATCGAGCGCTATTTTGTAGCCTTCCAAGATATGGGCTCTAGCTTTGGCGGCTTTTAACTCAAATTCTGTACGGCGACGTACAACAACTTGACGGTGTTTAACAAATTCACTTAGAATCTCGACTAGCCCAAGTGTGCGAGGCTGGATGCCGTCAATTAGAGCAAGCATATTAAAATGGAAGCTCGTTTGTAACGCGGTCATCTTGAACAATTGATTTAGTATCTTTTTAGGATAGCTGTCTTTACGCAATTCGATAACAACACGCACTTTGCCTCGAGCACTTTCGTCCCGCAAATCGCTAATAACGATCTTTTTGTCCTTATGTAATTCTGCGATCTTCTCTATAAGTGTTGCCTTATTTACACCAAAAGGCATTTCGGTGACAACAATCTGACTGCGACCTTTTTTAGTTTCTTCGATCGCCGTCACGGCACGAATCGTCACGCTACCTCGTCCAGTTTGATAGGCCTGTTTCATTGGCGCACCGCCATATACAATCGCGCCCGTCGGGAAGTCAGGACCTTTGACAAATTTCATCAAATCGTCAGGTGTTGACTCAGGATTGTCTATTAAGTGGATCGTTGCGTCGACTAACTCACCAAGATTATGTGGTGGAA
Source organism: uncultured Saccharimonas sp. (SeqCode) (assembly GCA_964506065.1). Taxonomy (GTDB): domain Bacteria; phylum Patescibacteriota; class Saccharimonadia; order Saccharimonadales; family Saccharimonadaceae; genus UBA1547. The sequence continues at coordinate 1,614 of CAZDKN010000084.1, forward strand.
TACTAGTCGCCATACCAACCGCAATACCGATCTGACCGTTTAGCAGTAGGTTTGGTAAGCGAGCAGGAAGTACGGATGGCTCGCGTTCTGAACCATCGTAGTTATCACGAAAGTCTACAGTATCTTTATCAAGATCAGTCAGTAGCTCGTTACCAGCACGTCCAAGTCGTGCCTCTGTGTATCGTGACGCAGCAGCAGGATCACCGTCCATTGAACCAAAGTTACCTTGGCCATCAACAAGTTTGTACCGCATCACCCAATCCTGCGCCAGACGGACCATTGAGTCATAAATAGCCGAATCTCCGTGCGGGTGGTACTTACCCATTACGTCACCGACAATACGAGCAGACTTACTAAATTTACTGCCTGGTCGAAGATTCTGCTCACCCATTGAATAAAGGATACGGCGATGTACTGGCTTTAAACCATCCCGGACGTCCGGAAGAGCACGATCAATAATAACGCTCATTGAATAGCGCAAGAAGCTATCTTCCATCACGTCTTCGACAGTACGGTTTTCAACCAATCGAGAGTGAATTTGAGTAATTTCTGGAACCATCTCCCCTTCTAGTGCTGTATTTTTGTCATCATCCATGATTAAACGTCCAATTCCTCTAGCTTAACAAATTTGGCACGGCTCTGAATAAAACCTTTACGAAGATCCACTTGATCACCCATTAGTTTCGTGAAGATTGCATCAGCTAGCTCGGCGTCCTCTACCTTTACCTGAATTAACACCCGATTCTCAGGATTCATTGTAGTGTCCCACAGCTGTTCGGCATCCATTTCACCGAGTCCCTTATAGCGTTGCAGCATGGTCAGACCTGCCTGCTTGTTACGATCTGCCTCTCCATCAACAGCAACGCCTTTAGCTTTGCGGTCTTCGATTAGCTGATTGATGATCTCATCGCGTTCTTCGTCGCTGTAGGCATAATATTTCTTAGTACCGACACGCATCAAGAACAGTGGCGGCTTCGCAAGATACACATATCCACCGTCAACAACTTCCTTCATATATCTAAACAAGAACGTCAGTAGTAATGTCGAGATGTGACTACCGTCAACATCGGCGTCAGTCATAATAATGATCCTGTGGTAGCGTAATCCCGATATATCAAACTGGTCGCTAATGCCAACACCAAGAGCCTTAATAAGACTGACAATTTCGTTATTACCGAGCATACGGTCTAATCGAGCACGTTCGACATTTAGAACCTTACCCCTTAGAGGTAGAATCGCTTGCGTGCGGCTGTCACGACCTGATTTTGCAGACCCGCCGGCTGAATCACCCTCAACAATATAAATTTCTGATTCTGCTGGATCTTTGCTTGAACAGTCAGCTAACTTACCAGGTAGGCTCATACCATCAAGCGCACCCTTACGAATCACGTTGTCACGAGCCGCTCGGGCTGCTTTGCGTGCTCGAGCTGCAAGCAGCGCTTTACCCACAATTTTCTTAGCAACATTAGGATTTTCGTCTAGATAATATGAGAAGTACTCGTTCATTA
>CAZDKN010000085.1:0-3094 GCA_964506065.1 uncultured Saccharimonas sp. (SeqCode)
GTAACTGGCATTGGTATTGCCGCGCTAATCGTTGGTATTGTCGCGTTTTTGTCAGGCTGGATCGCTATATGGGGCGTGCTAGTCGGAGCAACAGCAGTCGTGCTCAGTATTATTGCGCTTAAAAAATCAAGTGCCAACAAAGCATTTGGTATTACGGGACTCATACTAGGAGGCATTGCAGCAATCACGAGTATTATCTTTACGATCTTTTGGGTTTTGGCATTTACGTTCGCAGCTGTTGGTACAGGCGCAGCTCTAGACGCAAGCAAGACGATTACCGAGACATTGAGTGCTCAGGATGCTGAGGCACAGGCTCAAATCGATGCCAAGAAAGACTTTGCAAAGGGAGAAACAGCAACATTTGGTGAATTTGCCGTTAAGGTAAACTCAGTGAACACCAACTATGTCCCAAGCGAGAGCTACTACCAGGCAGATGCTGGCAGCAAGTACATCCTTGTCAATGTGACGGTATCAAACCCAGGTGAAGAAAGTGTTGATGTTAGTAGCTACGATCTTGAGCTAAGCGCTGACGGCGTTGCTAATTCCAAAAAGTACATCACAATTGATGACGAATTCGAAGGTGGTACTTTGGCAAAAGGCGCTGAGGTGTCAGGAAACCTGGTGTTTATGGTTAAAGAAGACGCCAGTGAATTGAAACTGCAGTACGAAACATCAGTCTTTGCACCAAAGACATACAAGCTTACGACGTTGACCTACACACTCGCACTTTAGTGGTTATTGGTCGAGTAGGGCGAGAGCTTCAAGTAAGCCAGGTTTATTAATAGTCACAACTCCTGTAGGTATGTCTCTCTTTGTGTTATCGAGAAGCGCTAATCCCTTCCTATACAACTGGGGTTGATCGAGACGAACGATATCAAAAGGCAACCTTTTGCGCGCATGGCGTTGATGAATTGTCTCGCGTTTGTTAACAAGATTACGGGTGACAAGTTCGTCACGGGGAAGAATATAGGCAACCATTTCGATTGTTTCCTGCGTGCTGATAAAGTCTTGGCAGGCAGAGCAGGGCTCCATTGTCGTAACCAGCGTATCAGCCGTAAACGCAGTCGTTCTTGTGTTTCGAATCGCGTCGACTTCGGCATGAAGATGGGCATCACCTGTTCTTTGGTCTGATGCAATACCCTCGCCGAGAATCATATCGCTTCTGAGCGCGACGGCGCCAACAGGAATATCAGTGCCGTGTGATAGGGCGCTTCCAATAGCTAGTTGCATTGCTCGCTCGCCGCTTCTTGCTAATCGTGGCGATGCGTCAAGGTTTTCTCCAAAAGACATACGTCTATTATAACATAAAATAGTTATAAATACAATATGTGCTAGTTATTCGCGACGCAGTGCGTCAATCGGATTGATGTGCTCTGCTCGTCTGGCAGGCAAGTATACGACGACTAGCCCAACAAGGAGTGTGCCGGCGATGATTACTATGATTGACCAAAGAGGTGTGGCGAATAACTCAAGCCATCCAGTGACACCGCGTGATTGAGCACTAATATTAACGAGGAGGTTAACAACTTTTCCTGCAATAAAGGCGAAAGTGATGCCGATAACAGATCCGACAAACGATATGAGACCTGCTTCGAATATAAATAACTTCCTCATGTCTTTACGTCTAGCACCGAGCGCAATCATAAGACCAATTTCTTTGGTACGTTCTAACAGCGAGATGGTGAGTGTGTTAAACATACCTAGGATTGCAACAAGCATGCCGATACTGCCGAAGCCGATAAGAATGAGGTTAAAGAACTTAAAGATATTATCTATTTCGGTGAGAGTGTCTGTTAGCGACGTTGTCTGGAGTCCTTTTGCTTCTATTTGCTTGCGAGCGCTGTCAACGTTTGATAAGTCGTCGATTACGACCTTGGCTTGGCTATAGGTAGGCACGCCTGCGACGTCGAACAAGCCGCTTGAGATATAGATTTCACTCCCTGTGCTTGAATCTATGACACCTACAATTTTGAAGCTACCAAAGATTGAGTTTTCGCGGGCATCGGCTTTGTCTAGCGGTATATTAACGCTAACTTCTTTACCAACTGCCGAGCTAAAGTTATCGATACCGACAGCTTTGAGGGCGGCTTGGTTAACAATGACAGCTCGATTATCGTCTTCGCGAAGAAGTCGGCCATGGGTGAGCGTCAGGTTACTCAGTTCGAGATAATTTCGGTCAAGGCCAAAGACGACGGTATCAATTTCACCGCCACTAAGACTGACAATGCCAGGGAACGAGTACTGTACGCCGACCTTTTCGACGTGTGGGTAAGTTTTGATGTCATTGATGACGTCTTCGTTGATTTTAATGATCTTGGAGTTTGGTGTCGCTATATCTATCGCCTTGAGTGATTTGTCACCGACGACTTGCGTGGTAACGAGTTGTTGGATACCCAAACCAAACGATAGCAAGAAGAATATGGCACTGACTCCAATTACAACACCAAAGACAGTTAGGAATGATCGTAGCTTCTTGGACGAGAAGTTTTTCCAGGCGATATGGAACAAGACAGACGTCTTGATTGATCGCCGTTTGCCCCGCATACGCTCTCTAACCGCTTGAAACATTACTTTTCTTTCCTCTTTTTTGCTAGGTGATCAATACGCTTTTTCATATCTTTGAGCAGATCATCGGCAGTCGTTTGAATGTCTGTTTCGTGGGTTGTATGGGTGACAACTCCATCTTGGATATGCAACAAATGATCAGCAAGAGGAATGTATTCCATGTTGTGGGTGACGAGGATGATGGTGCGATCAAGGTCTGTTTGGCACTTTTGGAGTAGCTCCATAATCATGTCACCGTTTTTGCTATCGAGGCTACCTGTAGGTTCGTCGGCAATAATAAACAAAGGATCATTTACCAACGCACGCGCCATGGCTACTCGTTGTTGTTCACCTCCAGACAACGTCGATAAATGCTTTTTGGCGTAGCTGATCATACCGACTTTGTCGAGGGCTTCGCGAGCCTTCTTAGCAGCAGCTAAACGTCCCATACCAGAGTAGTAAAGAGGAATGGCGACGTTCTCTACGACGTTTAGGCTCTTGACCCAAAAGTTCTGCTGATACACGATGCCGATTTCGTTGGCTCTAAAAT
>CAZDKN010000086.1:0-3038 GCA_964506065.1 uncultured Saccharimonas sp. (SeqCode)
TCTTGAATATCCGATGGTATTTCTTGGCACTTCACCGTTCAAAGCTCCAGCCCTCTACAGTTTGATGAGTGCGTTGGACTTCAAAGAAGGTGTTTATTACCCTCAGGGTGGACTGTACAAGATTATTGAAAGCTTACTCAAAATTGGTCATGATCTAGGAGTAAAAATTCACTACTCATCAGCTGTAAAAGAGATCTTAGTGCAGGACGGGAAAGCTCATGGTATTAAAGTTGGTAGCACGACAGTCCTGGCAGATATCGTCATATCAAACGCTGATCTCAACTTTACAGAGACACGGTTGCTCGAACCCGCATACCAAACATATCCTGCGTCTTACTGGAAAAAGCAACAGGCAGGTCCCAGCGCTCTGTTGATGTACCTCGGCATCAAGGGTAGCATTCCTGAGTTCACGCACCATAACCTGCTGTTTGTCGACGACTGGAAACAAAACTTTCACGATATTTACTCTTCAAAAAAACTATCCGACAAACCATCAATCTATATCTGTAAGCCTTCAGAAACCGATTCGACCGTCGCACCCAAAAACCATGAAAATATTTTTGTATTAGTACCGTTGCCTGCTGGCGTATCTGTTAATGCGAGGGCTGCTGAAAAATTGGCCGATCGCTATATTACCCATATCGAGACGATGACGAAAGTTGTTTTGCGAGAACGCATCGTCAGTCGTACTATCTTTAGCCCAAACGAGTTCGGTACGAAGTTTCATTCGTGGCAAAATACTGCACTCGGTCCGTCACATATACTTCGCCAAAGCGCCTTTTTCAGAACACCCAACATCAGCAAAAAAGTTAAAAATCTGTACTACGTTGGCGGCAGTACGGTACCTGGTATCGGTTTACCTATGTGTCTCATCGGCGCTGAGTTGGTTTACAAACGAGTCGTTGGCGATACCAAAGGCGGACGAGTCGACACTATAGCGACTACTTTGGGGCATTTGTCATGACCCAGTGGTTCTATCTCGCTGCTCTGTTAGTTTCAATCTCTTGCCTCTTACTGATAGATTACAGGTACAAACTTGCCTTTTGGCACGATTACAAACGCACAATTGTAACCCTAGCTGCCACTATCGGTTTGTTTATTATTTGGGATATCCTTGGTATTTCGCTAGGTATCTTTTTCGATGGTAATAGTCCTTATATGTTGCCGGTTCGCCTGTTGCCACACTTCCCCGTTGAGGAACTGTTCTTCTTGTTCTTGCTATCCTACGTAACACTATTGATATATACAGGAGCGCGAAAGCGATGGCCACGTACATAATTCTAAACATTGTTTTTCTGGCGGTCGTACTTGTACTCCTGCGCGTCAAACTACACCGCCCGTCAAAAGCCTGGTACGCCACACTTTGGTCGTTGCTAATATTGACTGCAGTCTTTGATTCAATTATCGTCGGTCTACATATTGTTGACTACGACCCAGAGAAGATACTGGGCATATTAATCGGCTACGCACCTGTTGAAGACTTCTTTTACGCAATACTGGCTGCTGCCATTGTGCCAATACTCTGGAATCGACTCCGTTTAACCAAGAAAGGCAAGCAATGATGCAAACGATCAAAAAACTACTCCTCGTCTCGCGACCCGTGTCGTGGCTCAATACGGCATATCCATTTGCTGCAGCGTACCTCGTGGCTGGAGGGTCGCTGAACCCTTTGTTTTTTGTCGCTACATTGTACTTTCTTATACCGTACAACTTGCTCATGTATGGGATAAACGATGTTTTTGATTATGAGTCCGATATTCGTAACCCGCGCAAGGGTGGTATTGAGGGCATGCGCGAGCAAAAAGCCTTCCACCCAACCATTGTGGCATCATCACTTCTGCTAAACATCCCCTTGCTGGGTTATATGTTAGTTGTTGGCAACATTGCCGCTAGCATAGGCCTTGTGGTACTGACCTTCTTTGTCGTGGCATATTCATTAAAGTGGCTTAGGTTTAAAGAACGACCGGTAATTGATTCTGTTACTAGCAGTTTACACTTTGTAGGACCTGCTATATATGGGCTGCTGCTGACTGGCTTTAGCCCTCAAGCCTGGCCATTTATTATTGCGTTCTTTTTGTGGGGTATGGCGAGTCATGCTTTAGGAGCAGTGCAAGACATCATTCCCGATCGTAAAGCCAAGATCTCATCCATCGCTACAGTCTTCGGCGCAAGGATAACGATATGGTTGGTAATTACATTGTATTTCCTGGCGTCGTTTATTGTGATACTACAGGGGATACCATCTGCAATTATCGGACTCGTTGGGCTGGTATATGTCGTTAATGTTTTGCCTTACAAAGAGGTAACCGACGCAACGTCTGCCACAACAAATAAAGCATGGCGGCGATTCATCTGGCTGAATTTATTTGTCGGTTTTATGACGACAATAGTACTAATCTTTAACGCCTACTACTAACCACGCACTTATGTTATTCGTATATGTATGTCGTACTAGAGCTAGGACAAGTGAATGTGATACCGTTTTCAACGTGTGTACCGCTACCTAGGTCTTTACACTTGTTCACTAACGTAACCGCTGCTGAAATAAGAACAATACTGACTATCGTTACGACAACAATGTTGATTGCGCCAATAATAATACCTGCAAGCGCCAGTCCATTCTTTTGACCCGCTTTTTTCGATTTGTTCAAACCAACAATTCCCAATATCAGTCCGACAAGGCCCACTCCGACAAGTGATACGATAAGACTTGCGATTCCAAGTCCGTGCCCTGGATTGACTGCTGTAGTTGGTGCTACTGGTGGCGTTGCTGGTGTTTGATCGCTTTGATCCATTGAAAATTCCCCTCTTTAATAGTTACGCTTATTCTAGTCCTTTGATAAATTAATTGCAATCAGTCTATCTTTTTAAACCGAATGACCTCTGCACCGTCGATAAGAACGGTGCCTGTAAACATGTCGTAGGGTCGAGCCCAAAATGCAACTTTACTCTCATATAACGGCTTGTACACAACGAGTGGCTGAAGATTTTCGCTATCAAGCGCTATTCCAACAACCTCGTACTTGTTACCTTTATAA
>CAZDKN010000087.1:0-2876 GCA_964506065.1 uncultured Saccharimonas sp. (SeqCode)
AATTTAAGCAACGATACCGCCACCAAGGCATATATCGCCAAGGTATATGACGACTGACTGACCAGGTGCAACAGCGCGTTCAGCGTTATCAAGATCTAACAAGACCTTGTCATCCTGATATCGCAACTGTGCTTTGACAAGTGGCGCGCGGTGACGGACACGAATCTCGTACTCGCCTTCGGCTGGTGTTTGATTAATCCAGTGCACGCTGCTTAGTTGGACCAAGTCTTTCCAAAGTGAGCTGTCGTTGAGATCCGTCGTAATGTATACTTCGTTCTTGTTCATGTCTTTGCCAACAACGTAGTACGGCAATCCACCGCCAAGGTCCAACCCATGACGCTGACCGAGTGTGTAAAAAATTGCACCGTCATGACGACCCAAAACTTTACCCGTTTGTTTATCAATGACGTTACCTGGAGTTTGCTGGACGTACTGAGACAGAAAGTCACGGATACCGACCTTGCCAACAAAACAGATACCTTGGCTGTCTTTTTTGCCTGCCGTATACAGACCGCGCTCTTTGGCCATTTCTCGAACTTGAGGCTTTGTGAATTCACCTAGCGGGAATAGTGTTTTAGAAAGCGCTTCGCCCGTAACACGGTATAGAAAATATGTCTGGTCTTTGTTAGTGTCGACCGCTTGCACAAGTTCGCCAGCCGACGATTCAACTACTTTATTTGCAGGGGATGTCCCCGACAGGGCGAGCCGAACGCCACGGGCAGGCTTTGCCTCCCGTAGAGTGGCCCCTGGTAACGAAGTAGTTGAGGTGTCGGTTCCTGTATGAATTACCCGAGCGTAGTGTCCCGTCGCAATCATGTCAGCGCCATCTTCAAGTGCAGTCTCTAAAAATAGTTTAAACTTCACTTCTTGGTTACACATAATGTCTGGATTAGGTGTACGTCCTGCTTTATATTCGTCGAGCATATAGTCGACAACTTTGTGTTTATATTCGGCTTCAAAGTCAAACAACTTAAAGTCGATCCCTAGCTGGACTGCAACACGCTTTGCGTCAGCCAAATCATCCGCCCATGGACACTTCATGCCCGGCAAATCTTGTGTCCAGTTTTTCATGTACACGCCTGTCACATCGTAACCCTGCTCAACAAGCAGAGCTGCTGTCAGGGACGAATCAACACCACCGCTCATCCCAACGTAGACTTTTGTTGCCATTACTGACTTACTCCGAAGTGAAACAATATGGTTTTAAATACTTCCGTAACGGCTAGCGTCCAGCCTCGAGGTCCTGTCCACCACAACCAAGACCAGTCTCGATCGCTACTCACAGGATGATTCATGACAGCAACGTTGTCGGCGTATTTATGAAACTCCAAACTTGCACGACGCTGATGATACCCGGACGTCACCAAAATAATGCTTTTGATGTTCCTGTCATCAAAAATGGCTTTTGAGTTTTCGGCATTTTGTTTTGTCGTCTCGGATAGTTCGTCGAGGACAATTGCCGACACAGGTACGTCTGCTTGAACCGCCCGAAGCTTCATTGCCTCGGCGTTACTGAGCCCTGTCTTGTCCTTGGCAGCGCCCGAGAAAACAAGTGTATCCGACCAGCCGTTCTTGTACAGACGGATTGCTTCGTCGGTTCGGGCATTGGTATCACCGCCGCTAATTGCAACGATCGCATCAACTGACTTACAAGGGGCAGACGCACCAACCTGATCATTACAGGATCGCAAATTATCAGGTTGCAAATAGACACTGATCCCTACAATAAGCGCAATGATCACAATAGGAACAAAGATTAATAGCCGTATCACGATTGTACCCGAGCGTATTCACGCGTTACTTCTTCAATAATAATATCCGCAGCCTTTGTCGTATTTTCTTCTGTTGATAAATGTCCAAGCGTCAACCGTAGGCTACCATCCGCCAACTCAGGGCTTAATCCCATCGCGGTCAAAACATGCGAACGTGTGCCTTTGTTAGCAGCACAAGCACTGCCGGTAGCAACCAATACGCCCCTGTTTTCAAGCGTGAACACAAGCCGTTCACCATCAAGCCCTGGAAAAGATACGTGTAAGTGTCCACTTAAACGATGTCTTGGATGTCCCGAAAAAACTGCTTTAGGAAACGACTCGGTTAATCGTTTTTGTAAACCATCTCGTAATTGCGCCAGACGCTCTGACTCGTATTTGCGATGTTCTACAGCCAGACTCAACGCTTTTGCAAATCCGATAGTACCTGCGACATTTTCGGTACCACTACGCAAACCGCGCTCTTGCCCGCCGCCAACAATCAACGGACTTAGCTGAACATGACTAGCAGCCCACAATAGTCCGACCTGCTTGGGACCGTACAGCTTGCCTGCATTGAGCGTCAGCATATCGACACCCAATCGTGCGACGTTGATATCAACCTGGCCAACTCCTTGAGATGCGTCGCTATGTAGGTAGATCGGGGTAGTATCTCCACGACTAAGCCGCTGCTCACGCTCGCTCTTCACAACCTGAGCGATATCACGTAGCGGCTGTGTTGTCCCAACTTCGTTATTGGCAATTGCAATACTTACCAGGTGCGTGTCTGGGCGAATTGCTGCTTTGACTATTTCGGCCGACACAAAACCTCTTTCGTCCGCGGTGACAAGTGTGTGGTCGAGTCGTTTTGCAGCTGCCAGAACGGCATGATGTTCGATGTTCGCAGTCACAACGTGACCCTCGGCTATATTGAAGGCAAGATTAATCGATTCAGTCGCGCCGGCTGTTATGACAAGCTCGTCAGGTTTGGCGCCAATCGATTGAGCAAGTGTGTGTTTTGCCGCTTCGTAATCACGGCGTACTGTCACGGCTGGCGAATATGGGCTAGATGGATTATAAAAGCTATCACTAAAATACGGCTGCATCGCAGTTAGTACGCGCGGGTCA
>CAZDKN010000088.1:0-2824 GCA_964506065.1 uncultured Saccharimonas sp. (SeqCode)
AAAACTTTATCGAAAAGAAGCTTGGCATTACCGATCGACACGAAATTGGGACACGAATTAGCTTGGAAGAGTATATTACCACCGCGCGCGAAAGCATGGTTGCAACAAGTGGGCTGTGGGAAGATACAATTGATCGGATTGGCCGCTGGGTCGATTTTCAGGGTGCGTACAAAACGATGGACAAAGATTACATGGAGTCAGTCTGGTGGGCATTTAAGCAGTTGTACGAAAAGGGTAAAATCTACGAAGGTGAACGCGTACTGATGTATGACACCAAATGGGCAACACCACTTTCGAAGGCTGAAGTGACGATGGATGCGGGTGCATACCAGGTTGTGACTGACCCAAGCGTGTACACAAAATTTAAACTAGTTGACGAAGACACATATGTGCTAGCTTGGACAACAACGCCGTGGACGCTACCCGCAAATACCGCGCTTGCCGTAAATGGCCACATACAGTATGTTGAAGTCGATCTGGACGGCACACATTATATTGTCGCTAAAGACTTGGCAGAGAAAGTGTTTACCGACGAGAAGCATCAGGTTCTGGACTACAAAATTATCCGAACGTTCAAGGGAGATGCGCTGATTGGAAAAAAGTACGAACCGTTATTCGAAGACCGCGGCGAGGGCGCTCACGCGATTTGGGATGCGCAGTACGTCAGTACCGAGTCGGGCACAGGAATTGTTCATATTGCACCTGCGTACGGTGAAGAAGACTTTTTGCTTGCCAAAGAAGTTGGTATTCCTGTCGTTCATGTCTTGGACGAATACGGTGTTTACACCGAGGGGGAATGGGAGGGTGAAGATGTTTGGGCTATTAACAAAACAATCGCAAAAACCTTGCTAGAGCGAGGAGCGGTCTTAAAAATTGACTATATTCAGCATGAATATCCGCATAACCCGCGTACAGGTAACAGGTTAATGTATCGAGCACACCCAAGTTGGTTTATGGATATTGATGGCCAGCGCGTAGAAATGCTGGAACAAAATAGCCAGCATGTGACATGGTTCCCTGACCATATCAAACACGGTCGTTTTGAAAAAACAGTGGAACAGGCGCCTGATTGGAATCTGTCACGCGATCGATTTTGGGCAACAGCAATGCCCGTTTGGAAAGGCACGGACAGCGAAGGTAACGAACACATTAAGGTCATTGGTAGCTACGCCGAATTGAAAGAACTCAGCGGAGTCGAGCTCGAAGATTATCACCGCCCATGGGTTGATGACATTACGTTTGAAGCTGATGGTGTGACATACAGTCGTATCGAAAAAGTGATGGACGGTTGGTTTGAAAGTGGCAGCATGCCGTTTGCACAATTCCATTATCCGTTCGAGAACGTCGAAAAGTTTGAACAAAATTTCCCTGGTGATTTCATTGTTGAATATGTCGGTCAAGTACGAGCCTGGTTCTATTATATGCACGCAGTGAACGTTGGACTATTTGGCAAGAACGCATTCAAAAACGTGATTGTAACAGGCAATATCGCTGGTAACGATGGTCGCAAAATGAGTAAATCACTCGGTAATTTTACCGATCCGAACGTTCTGATGGACGAGTACTCCGCTGATAGTTTGCGCTTCTTGCTGTTGCAATCACCAGTGTTAAACGGCGAAGACTTTGCGTTGCAAGACAAAGAAGTCGGCGACGTCGCGCGCAAACTCAGCATGATATGGAACATGTATGACTTCTTTACGATGTATGCCGAAGTTGATGGCTGGGAGTTCACAGGTAATCTATCTGATCCAACTGAACAACTCGATAATCCGCTTGATCAATGGGTAGTCAGTCGTGTTCATCAGCTGCTTGCGGAAGTCACAAAACACATGGATGCATACGATATCCCAAGTGCTATGAAGCCGATTCTGCCGTTTATCGAAGATGCCAGTAACTGGTATGTACGACGCAGCCGTCGTCGTTTCTGGAAATCAGGGGATGACGCAGATAAAAATAATGCATATCGAACGCTTCACTATGTATTAGTTCAACTATCCCAAGTTCTAGCACCATTCACGCCGTTTCTAGCTGAAGAGCTGTACCAAAAACTAACTGGTGGCGAGAGCGTACACTTACTTGATTGGCCTGTGATCGGTCGTATCAACGAGCTTGTTTTGGAGAGAATGTCTGAAATTCGTCTTGGAATTGAGTCAGGTCTCTCACAACGGGCTGCGTCACGTCTCAAAGTGAGACAACCGCTTACATCGGCCAAGCTTTCTGTTACTAGAGAGTTTGCGGACAAGGATGACCAAGCGTACTACGAACAGATCGTGCTAGAGGAACTTAACGTAAAATATGTTTATTTTGAAGCAACTACAACGTTATATCGACCAGGTAATGACAACAAGCTCACAATTTTAGACGATACTATAACTCCGGAACTTCATCGTGAAGGTTTGATGCGTGAAGTAGTGCGTCACGTGCAAAGTGCGCGTAAGAGCGCAGGCCTCAACGTCGATGACCGTATTAATCTGAGTTTGACGACAGACGACGATGATTTGCAAACAGCAATCACCGAGCACAAACAAGTAATCGCGGAAGAGACACTTGCAACAGATCTAAAAACAGCTGAATACGAATATGTAACAACAGCAAAAATTGACGGAGTTGAACTAACGATCAGTTTGGAAAAAGCATAATGGAGCCACGCGTCGGTATTGGTGTTTTTGTCGTCCGAGACGGCAAGTTCCTGATGGGACATCGAAAGGGTTCTCACGGATCTGATACGTGGTCAATCCCGGGCGGACACATGGAATTCGGCGAATCGTTTGAACAGACCGCCAAGCGCGAAGTGATGGAGGAGACGGGGTTACAAATCGAGAAC
>CAZDKN010000089.1:0-2782 GCA_964506065.1 uncultured Saccharimonas sp. (SeqCode)
TTACCTGCACCTTCAATAATTGTTGTGCTGTCCTTGCCGACAATAACTTTGCGAGCCGTACCGACAACGTCAAGTTCAACTGTCTCAAAGCTAAGCCCTTGCTCTTCACTCACCACAGTTGCTCCGGTTAGTGTTGCAATGTCGGCCAAAACTTCCTTGCGGCGATCACCAAACTCAGGTGCCTTGACGGCAACGGTATTAAACACACCTTTGAGTTTGTTAAGCACCAAGACAGTAAGTGCCTCGCCCTCAACCTCGTCAGCAATGAGTACAACATCTTTTTTGCCTGCAGCCGCTAACTTTTCTAGTATCGGCAAAAATTCTGCAACGTTACTGATTTTTTTGTCAGTAATAACAATAGCTGGCTTTTCGTAGACAGCTTCTTGGCGTGCTGGGTCAGTAGTAAAGAGGTGACTAACAAAACCCTTGTTGAATGTGAATCCTTCAACAACTTCCGCTTCCAACTCCAAACCTTGGCTGGCTTCAACCGTAACAACACCGTCTTTGCCAACTTTTTCGATAACGTCAGCAATGAGTTTACCGATTGTACTATCGCCTGCGCTAATCGTCGCAACTTCGGCGACTCGCTCGGTTTTACCTTCAATACTTTCACTCAGTTTGTCGAGCGCAGTAATAACTTCAGCTCCTGCTGCTTCGATACCTTTGCGAAGTTCTTGTGGATTATGCCCAGCCGCAATCAATTTGTTGGCTTCGTTCAGGATGTTATACGTTAGCACAGTGACTGTCGTCGTACCGTCACCGACAACTTTATTCAGCTTGCTCGCAGCCTGCTTAATAAGCTCTGCACCGACTTTGTAGCCTAGTGTTTCATCGTCAACTTCGGGCAAGTCAACTGCTTCTGCAACGGTAACACCGTCGTGTGTCACGGTTGGACCACCATAGCCTTTGGCGATCACAACATTACGACCCTTTGGTCCGTAGGTAACTTTTACTGCATCATATAACGCTTTTGCGCCGCCAAGTACGCGGGTACGAGCATCGTCATCATAGAAAACTTTTTTTCCCATATCCAAATTCCTTTCCTAGAGCGTCGCCAGGACGTCATCTTCTTTTACGAGTAAATATTCTGTACCATCAACTTTTAATTCTGTTGTGGCGTATTCTTTGTAGACAATACGGTCACCGACTTTTAGTGTTTTTACATCTGGGCCGACGGCTGTAACTTTCGCCAGTACTGGCTTTTCTTTTGATGATTCTGGCAAATAAATTCCACTTGCAGTCTTTGTCTGCGCTTGTTCGCGCACGGCTACAACACGATCTGCCAGAGGTTTGATTGGTGTACTCATGTTTATTCCTCCGTTATGTGTATGTATATTGTAGCCAAAAAAATTAGCACTTGCAAGGCTAGAGTGCTAATTTTTTTACGTACAGCAGATAGGTTACAATAGTAGATAATGACTGCACGCTTTGCAACCGATGAAGAGATTGCTGACTGGAATAGCCATATTTTGGCTAATCCTGACGGTGGTAACGTTTTTGCTAGCTACCAATACGGTAAGCAAAAAGAGCTTGGTGGCTACACCCTGCGTTTTCTGTTTGTAGACAGTTTAGCTGTCATGATACACGAGAAGCGCGTTCCTGGTCTGGGTAAATTATGGTACCTGCCAAAAGGCCCCGAAGTTCTTGCCACGAAAGATTTATTTGTCGTCCTAAAGGCACTGCAGCCACTTGCGCTCAAACATGGCGTCTTTGCACTGCGCATTGAACCCGAACTTCCTCGAACCACGCAGGCGACACTTGCACGACACGGATTAGTAAAAGCGCGTCCGATCATCCCTAACCCGTCAACGATTACACTAGATATTAGTGATCCGCTTGATGTGGTATTGTCGCACCTGCCACAAAAAGGCCGTCATGCCATTAGGCGCGCCGAGCGCGACGGCGTGACTGTTCAGCAAGTTGAGGCAAGTGACAAGAATTGTCGAACTATGTTTAAACTGCTCGCAGCCACTGCCGAGGGTCAGTTTGGCATCCGTAGCTATGAGTATTACCGCAGTTTTTGGCAGCAATTTGAAGCAGCTGGCATGGGACAACTCTTTTTTGCATATGTCGATGGCAAGGTAGTTGCAGGTGCCTTTGTGATGGTACTTGGCAACAAGAGTACTTACCTAGTAGGTGCCAGCGTCCGCAAACGCACCGTGTATGGTGCAAGTCACCTGTTGCAATGGCATGTGATTGAATGGGCAAAATCAAAAGGTTCGCTCCTTCACGATTTTTGTGGATCGCCGCCAAGTGAAGAAATTAGCAACCCTACCCATCCTCATTACGGTATCGGCCAGTTCAAAACGGCTTTTAACAAGACAGTTACTGATTATGTGGGCTGTTACGATTACATTCTTCGTCCGGTCCAATACAAAGCCTGGGCACTCGTAGGCGAACGACTAGCACTTCGCATCCATCAATATAAACATCATGAACTGTATTACTAGGGAGTTCTATGCTGACGTTTAATAACTCTGTTCTTATGTCCGATGCCGATCATTTCAGCACCGAACAAGCAATTAATCCGTACTACGGCGACAAACCCTTGCAAAGCGAAGCTGCCAAAGCGGAACATGCTGCGATCTATGAGGCTTTAACAAGCGCTGGCATTACAGTCACGAAAGTCCCCTCGCCCACTGACAGTCAAGACGGCGTCTACACGGCTAACTGGGCCTTGGTGCGCGGTGGTAAAGCAGTCCTAGCGAGGCTACCCGACGCCCGAAAAGCCGAAGAAGCCTATGCAGAAAAAATTCTCACTGACCTGGGTATTGAAGTTGCT
>CAZDKN010000090.1:0-2781 GCA_964506065.1 uncultured Saccharimonas sp. (SeqCode)
CCTATAGCTGATCCTGGTAAGGCCGGTGAGGACTACAAGGTCGTTAATCCATTTGATTTTACAACCACCCATCGTGATCCAGACGGTAACTTTTATACAATTAAAAATACTAGTTCTACTGAGGCCAACTGGCGACTTGGTAAGGAAAAGGAAAGGAATGCTCGCCTCGCCGAGGAACGAAAAGCTCAACTTGCCTTTGCGGCCGAAAACGGCCTATATCGAACAAACTCAGCGGGTCAAGTTATACGCCCCGCTGCCTCCAGCGAAGACTTTACTGCTCAGGTGACAGATGCTGGTATGGAAACCACGCCTGGCAACTACGACATGGGCAACCCAGGTGGTTACATTAGCTACGGTCAAAGCGAAAATGGCAGCAACGAACTAGTCGCGATCGCCGAAAGGTCAGGTTCGATCGTAGAGTCGTACACTGCTCGTGATGCAGCACTTGCCGAGGGTAAAACCCTTGAGGAAGCGCAGGCCGTCGGGTCAGAAGTGTACCTTGAACAAGAGCGCCTCAGACGTGAGAACAGCCATGGTCAGATATCTCAACCAGAGGCATCTTCAGTTGAGTTTGTTGAAAAACCCGAGGAGCCATCTCCTGAGAACGAGGAGGAAACAGCCGAACGTGATAAAAAGCGTTTAAATCCGAAGTTATTTTTCAAAAAAATTGGTCACTCGATTGTATACGGAACTAGACTAGCTAAAGGTGGTGCTCTTCCTCTCGAAACGCACTCTCAATATCATAAAGATGAAGATCGAAAAGAGGCTATTAGTGCTGCGATCAACGACAAGATAGACAAAACTCTCACTACGTTTGAAGAAGCTGACGAACGATTCAGTGAAAAAGCTCGCCATACCATCGAGAACCTACCATTTCTTACTGGGTTGGCTCTTGAGCATACCGCAAAAGAATTACTGATGCAGATCGATTTAAAGCTCGATCATATGACTACACTCGCCGAAAGTGGTATTGAAAAAGGCAAACAGTTCGCTATCGACCAGTACAAAAAAGCAATCGCAGAGCTCGGCGCGCAAAGAGAAAAAGTAGTCAAGGCAATCTTAGACCTCTATGACCGCGTCGTCGGCAAGCGAAAGCGCATCTGGGCGCGTACAAGACCAATTTACGATGAACAAGTTAGCCGTCGTATAAAAGAGTTAAAGCAATATCTTGCGACAAAACACCCTGACAACCCGCGTTATACGGCTTAGTAGTCGTGTTATCATGGTGACAGAACACGAATAAACAGGAACGCCCTTCACACATGGAACCTCTCATCACCCCACTACTGCTTGCGTCTACAGGTATTGATGTACCCGACGATCAAGTAGTTCCGCTACTCGACTACATGAACGATTTGCTTGAAGAGCGTATTGGCGAGACCGTCGCTGAAAGCCTAGAGGATGCACAGTTAGAAGAACTTGCTACACTTCAAGAGACCGCAAGCGATGAGGAAATTAGAGCGTGGATTGAAGCACATGTAGACTCTCTCCCCGAGCTCATTCAAGATGAAGTAGCAATTATACTTGGTGAGGCTGCTCAGCATCGTGCTGAGTTTAGCAAACAATAACCTAAGTCTATTCAAATTTAATATCTGGGTAGATTTCGCGCGTTGTTGAGTCTATATCGAGACGCAGTTGCGGGAACGGTACGCCTTCGCGGGCTGTAACGCCTTCAAAAATCCAGAATAGTCGTTCGCTATAGCTAAAGCCACAGGTTGGCGGGATACCGTATTCCAGCATCTCAACAAAGTCGATATCAAGCATCATAGCTTCATCGTCCCCTGCTTCACGCATGGCTTCTTGCTCTTTAAAGCGATTAAGTTGATCAATCGGATCATTTAGCTCGCTAAAGTTATTGCCAAGTTCTGACCCTGCAATGACAGGCTGGAAGCGTTGCGTTGTTCGTGGGTCATCAAGGTTCGTCTTGGCAAGCGGACTAACAAATAGCGGTGTGTTAATTAACCAGACTGGTCCTGTTACGTCTTTGCGGATGTGTTTCCATAGCTTGTCGATACCGCGCGCTTTGTTGTCAGCTTTTTCTACCTCTAAATTATTGTCTTTGAGGGCTTTTTGCACATCTTCTAGGGTACAGTCGTAAATCTCCAACCCATAACGCTTTTTGATCGTCTCGGCGTAGTCCCAATGTTCCCATTCTTTGTCCAGATCAATATCAAACTTACCTAGCTTGAACTGAAGCGTACCGAATGTTTCTTTCAATACGTGTTTCATAAGGCCTTGCATGAACTCAATACCTACGGTCCAGTCAGCGTATGCCCAATAGAATTCAAGGGCGACATGCTCTGGCAAATGTTCGTCGCTGTAGTTCTCGTTCCTAAAGCGTGGTCCCAGGTCATAGACTTTTTCGTAGCCGGAGCCAATCAATCTTTTGAGCGGCAATTCGTGACTAATGCGTAAATAGAAGTCCTGGTCGAGCGCGTCCATATGCGTAACAAACGGATTTGCGTCAGCCCCTCCTGTCGTGTGTTCTAGCACTGGGATGTTAATTTCGAGGAAGCCATGGTCGTCCAAGTATCGACGTGTTGCCTGCCAAAATTTGCTGCGACGCACAAAGCGATCGCGTACGTCTTGGTTGACACTCATATCCAAATAACGACGGCGTAGACGTTCCTCTTTGCTAGTCAACTCGGTTGGCGTAGGACGAAGTGACTTGGTCAAAATACGCAGCGACTTGACGTTAATCGATATTTCGCCAGTCTTGCTTTTGATAATCTCGCCTGTTGACTCAATAAAGTCGCCAGTATCAAGCAGCGGTAGGTCGCC
>CAZDKN010000091.1:0-2717 GCA_964506065.1 uncultured Saccharimonas sp. (SeqCode)
AAGCTGTTACAACATTGGCAGTAAAGCCCGAGTTAGTTGCTCGTACTAACTCGTATGAACTAGCGTTAGGTATTGCGTCCCAGGAAACGTTAATCTGTGATGCGCTGACTGAATTACCGGTTAGCGAAGTATCTCCCGAAGTTGCAATATCGGTTGTTCGGCGACTTGTGATTGTTTTGATGGTGCCGGTACTCTCCTCCTTGTACTGAATGCTGAATTGCAAACAAGAATTACCTGACGTACAAGTACTACTACCGTCACCTACGTAAGCAAAAGAATCAGTGGGAGTACTGGGGGTGATTTCAGTACAAAAATCGATTGAATTCGTTTGGTTCGGTGCCGCTTGAGGAGCGATGAGTACTTCTGGGTCGGTGCCGACTAATACGTTTGTGACGACATTTGTACCGACATCGGTGACAGCAGTACAGCTTGGGTATTCACCGTTTTTGTCGTAATATTTTTCAAGTGCTTCGGCTAGGATCGTTGCTTGGGATGATCGTTGAGCATCGCGAGAATCTGCTTGGTACCTATTAAAGCCTACCAACGTAATGGTAGCGAGGATCCCGATAACAGAGATAACAACCAATAGCTCTATGATTGTAAAACCACGCACGATTCTTCTCATGGTTATATTGTAGCAAACATATTTCAGTTTCCATACAATTTTCGTGAATCACTATTTTGCGTCTAGGACGACCAAGTGCTCAATGTGTGGTGTGCGCGGGAAAAAGTTATAGCCTCTGTGAGATTTAACCCCATAAACGGTGGCCAGTCGCGCGACGTCGCGTGCTTGAGTAACAGGATTACAAGATAAATATATAATGCGGCTTGGTTTTGTTTCTAAGAGTTTATTTATAACGTCTTCGTGTAGTCCTGCGCGTGGCGGATCAACGATGATTGTCTTGTCGTTGGTAATGTATTCTAGTGCGCCTTCGCTGGGTGCGAGGATCGCTTTGACTGCTTTTTCTCGATCAAGTGCTGTGATATTACGTTTCATTTCGCGAACTGCATGTTCGTTGATTTCGACCATAGTGACATCTGACCCGCCGATTGTCAGCCCAATAGTCCCAACACCGCTATAGAGGTCGACGGTTGGTTTGTCTACGACCCACTCTTTCATATCGCGTAGCGCTTGTTCGTAGACCGGAATATTAATTTGGAAGAACCCTTCAACCGCGTAATCAAACGATACGTCGAGGATCGTGTCGGTTAAGACGGTTGTCTCCCATGACTGTAAACGTTCGGTAATGACACTGGCCGGACTCTTTGGATTGCTAAAAATCAGTTCAAAGCCAATAATGTTGCCATTTTCTTTTAGAGCTTCGAGTTCTGGACCAGTTAGTTGTACAAACGCCTGGTCTTTTACGTATAACTGTAGGGCGACATTCCCTTTTGCGTCACAACGCACTAGTAATGTTTTGAGCATAAAGGCGCGGATATCTGGTTTGCTGCGAAGCAGGTCACGCACGGCTATCGCTGCTTGGTTGATGTTCGGATGAGCTAGACTGCTGCCTTCGACAGGGATCTTGCCATGTGTACCACGACGATAAAATGCTAGATCCAATTGTTCGCTTTCTTTGTCCCAGTACCAGCTAAACTCTAGCTTGTTGCGATATGCATATTGCTTGTCGTCGCTATAGACTTCGATCGCATCGGGCAATACTATATCGTGGAGTTCAAACGCTTCTTCGATCAAAGCGGCTTTGTAATGTTGCTCGCTTTCAAAGTTCATAATTTGCCATGGACTAGTTGAAAGATAGCTGTTTTCGTCTTTGGGGACGACACGCTCAGGGCCAGGAGTTAGCACCTCAACAACAACACCCTCTGCAAGGTTTGATTTCTTCTTGGTCATTTGGACTTCAACCTTTTCGCCAGGCAAACCGCCCCATACGAATAGTTTGCGACCACCTTCGAGTGTGCCAAGGGTTTGGCCGCCACCGACAATCTTGTCGAGTGTTACGCTGACGATTGGTAAGACTTTTTTGCTCATCACACTAGTGTACGTTATTTTTTGGTTGTATGCCACGGTGTGGTACTATAAAAACATGGTACAACAAAAGCATATATCTCTCTGTTGCCGATCATCACTTCCCTGTTGATGACACTGCTTTTGCGCGAAAAATAACACATAAAATAGCAAGCTCATCAACTTGCTATTTTTATATATAAATAAGGAGAGTAACGATGACTGGTATAACGACTAACCTACTACATAGCGGATATGACACAAATGACGAACACGGCGCGATTATTCCGCCGCTACATCTGACGACAACATTTACCTTCGGTAACGATAAGGGCTATGACTATTCACGTTCCGGTAACCCGACTCGTGAAATATTGGAGGCGACGCTCGCAAAACTTGACGGTGCAAAGTATGGTCTGTCGTACAGTTCGGGCTCGGCGGCGCTAGCGAACATTGCAGCGTTACTACATAAGGGTGAAGATGTTTTGTTCTCGTCCGATGCATATGGTGGCACATATCGCTATATTACTCAGGTCGTTGCGCGGACTGGGATTAAACACCATATTACTGACTTTACAGATTTGGACGCGGTTACGGCGTTGCTTCAAGAGAAACCTATTAAGGTTGTCTGGATCGAGACGCCGACTAATCCTCTTTTAAAGGTTGCTGATATCCGAGCACTAGCGGACGCCGCTCATGCGAACGATGCAATATTAGTGGTTGATAATACCTTTTTGACCCCAGCGGCACA
>CAZDKN010000092.1:0-2683 GCA_964506065.1 uncultured Saccharimonas sp. (SeqCode)
ATATCTGGGTTGATACCATCAGTGGTGATATTCTTGCCGTTCGGTGTATACCAACGAGCAATTGTCACCTTTAATTCTGCACCCTCAGGTAACTTAATTAACTTTTGGACACTCCCCTTGCCGAACGTTCGTTCGCCCACCAGTTTAGCCACTTTGTAATCCTGCAATGCGCCTGCGACTATCTCGCTCGCACTGGCCGACCCAGAGTTTACCAGAACAACGGTCGGAATACCCGCAAGGAGTGCGTTGTTACCCGATTTAAGTGTTGATATCACTTGTCCACCTGCTCGCTCGGTCACAACAACCTTGCCGTCCAGCCATAGTCCCGCAACGTCTTGGGCGGCATCGACATAACCGCCGCAGTTGTAACGAAGATCCAAGATAATGCCTGTGACGCCCTTAGTCTTGAATTCTTGCGCTGCAGCACGTGCGAGACTGGCGGTTTCTGTGTCGAACCTACTGATTGTTAGTGTACCAATAGTGCCGCTAATCGTACTCTCAACGCTTGGGTTGCTGACGATAGCACGGGTAACAGTAAACTCTTTTTCTGTACCATCACGACTAATCAGTAGTTTGACCGTTGTTCCTTCTTCGCCGCGGATTTTTGCCACTGCTTGTTCAACACTCAGGCCAGTCGTTGATTCGTCATTGATTTTTACCACCGTATCGCCACCCAACAGCCCAGCTTTTATCGCAGGGTTATCTTTGAGCACACGAACAATTGTAATATTA
Source organism: uncultured Saccharimonas sp. (SeqCode) (assembly GCA_964506065.1). Lineage (GTDB taxonomy): Bacteria > Patescibacteriota > Saccharimonadia > Saccharimonadales > Saccharimonadaceae > UBA1547. Next base: position 733 of record CAZDKN010000092.1, read on the forward strand.
CCCGAACGAATACTAATCTCGGCGCCGATACCACCACCGATTGAGCCTGACAGGTCATCTTCGAAGCTTTTTGCCTCAGCAGCGTTCATATATAACGTATATGTATCACCTGCTGCGCTCACCAAGCCTTTGTTGGCGCCATCAATGAGGGTTTTATCGTCTAGGTTACCGTCGTAATTTGCTTTGAGTGATTTGTATGTCGCCTGCACCGAACTAAGATCAATTTCGCCTGCATATACTTTGACGCCAAACACAGGACCAATCACCGACATGATCTGGTCGCTCCGCGTCCCAGCAAAGAATCCGACGACAGCCGTCGCGGCAATTATCAGGAAAAGGACGTTAGCGGATACTACTTTTTTTGCTTTTGGTTCGCCCGATTCGCGAGCAGCACTTCGTGATTTTTTAGTCATGAAACCCCTATTCATAAGTATTTTATTACCTATAATTATAGCGCACTCTGTGGTGAGTACGCTATAGAAGTTATGGTTTTATATGCGCCTAAAGGCTGCGATAGGTGTCAAAGAAGTTAACAGAGAATTCCATCAAACTATACAATCCGTATCCTTGACCATAATCGTAGTTGTATTGGCTCACCTTGATCACGCTCTGACCCTTTAGTGGGCCACTAGGGCTGATGTAAGGGTCAGTCTCTACCCACGCAACGTGGCCGTAAGGTCCACCAGTAAGAACCGCGACGGTGCCAGCACGTGGTGGGCTTGATGTACCTTTTGTAGCAAAGTTACGGGCATCACCCCAACTTGGCCAAAAACCATGTACTTGATTAATCTTCCATGCTACGTAACTTGCACACTGACGACAGCCGTATCCTCTGTTATCGCCACCATTCCCGTCAGATCCAAGGGAGGACATGTATGTATAAACAATTGGACAGTTGCTGTTTGTCCAGCTACCAAAACGAGTGTCGGTAATATATTCCGCTAAGAGTCCAGCGCCGTAGACCATTGATCCTCCCGTGCTTGAGCTTCGGGCGTTTAGGGCTGCTTGCGTGGCCCTGGCAGCTTCAATCTGTGCAGCACTGCTACTAATGAGGTTTTGGTATGCGGCCTCACTGTTTTGCGTCGCGTTCAAAATATTTTGCTGTTCGGTTTCTTTGGCGACGAGTGTATCTCTTGCTGTTTTTTGCTCGCCAAGGATTTTTTCTGTGTCGGCTTTTTGAGTATCAAGTTTTGCTTTCAAATCTTTGATTGTTTTAATAGTGCTTGTCAACTCGTCACGTACCGAATTGCGATATTCTTGTTTATCCAGATAATCACTAATGTTTTTGCTGCTTGCCAGCATTTCTAGAGGCGAAATTTTTTGATCAACGTAGAGGTTGGCGATTGTTTCGCCTAACGCATCCTGGTTGTCTTTGATATCCTTTTCGGTCTTGGCAATGTCGATAACTAACTGGTCATATTTTGTTTGATTCAGATCGATTTGAGCCTGCAGAGCCGCCTTTTCATTCGCTAGTTGCGCTAGTGTTGACTGCAGGGTTACCGCTTGGGCATTCAGCTGAGCAGCTTGTTGTTGATACTTTTCAATGTCTTTTTGTAGCGCATTGATCTTGTCGTCATATTGATCAGCAGATACCTTTTGCACAGATTGCAAAGGTGCAATAAAAGCCATCGTAATAACAGCTAAAACAATCAGGGACTTTCCAAGGAACGAGACCGAAGCTGGTGTGGTGGTGCGCAGTTTCATACTGTATACCATATTAGCATAAGCATGACCGGTTTGTCAATCTGTTACAGCTTGAGGTAGCGTCTGGTTGCAAGTAGTGACGAAACGATACCAATAAATGCTCCTGCCAGTATCATAGCCAGTAGCACAAATCCCATGTAAAACGTGACGAAGTCGATAGTCGGCTGTACAGCGATCTGATAGCTTGTTAGTGTTGTCGCCGATGCATACAGTAGCGCAAAGCCTAACCCTGTTGCGATAACAGCTG
>CAZDKN010000093.1:0-2550 GCA_964506065.1 uncultured Saccharimonas sp. (SeqCode)
TCGAGCCCCTCAGCGCCCACCATATAAAATATCCATCCCTGCGATGGATATTTTATATGGTGTACTGAGAGTTCGAATTCCCGACATCGGGGTCGGGGGCGAAAACAGTCAGTGACTGTTTGAGGGAAATCTTCCGATGACAACTGGTTATCAATCGCAAAGTTTCGGGGTCGCCAAAGGTGACCGAGCCCTCACAATGCGCTCCTCGTATTCCATCTCATCTTGTAGTTTGCTTATGTTTGTCGTATAATAGGATTATAGCAGTGGGGGTGTTAGACAAGATGCGAGCTTGGACTAAAGGAAAATCACACTATACTCATAGTCACTTAGCTTTCGCCCTCCTCTCACTCTTTGCTCTTGTGTTTGTCGCTTGGTCGCGAACAGATTTTAACAGCGACGCACCTCCGCCTCCGTACAACAGTTCGCAGAATGCAACAATTTATATGCCTATAGCAGAGCAGCCCGTACCCGCGTTCAATATCGCAGACCCTATCGCACCACAACCGAAGTCCAACGCAAGTGATATTGCTTACTCAATCGTCTCCAAACAAGACGCTCCCGCACCTACCACGTCCTCGTCTTCACAAGCGCTCTTCGATCCCCTATTACAGTCCGTGCAGCCACTTGTAACTCTCAATTCAGAACTGCTCAAGTCTAACGATTGCACGACGTTACTCGTCCTGTCTGTTTGCGGGCTCTAACCCATGGTATAATTTGGAGTATTGCGCACGTGCTGGCCTGCTTGAACGAAGTGAGTAAATTCATATCGTAGACAGATCTACCAAGAACAGCACGTAAGCAAATGTATCTGCGCGCGTGCTGGAATTGGTAGACAGGCCAGCTTGAGGTGCTGGTGTCCTTCGGGACGTGGAGGTTCAAGTCCTCTCGCGCGCACCAAACAAAACCGAGGCATTTTGTCTCGTTTTTGTTTGGTCTGTGATGAAGTGCTTTAACCTACAACCCTGGACGTGGAGGCGAGAACAGTCAGTGACTGCTCGAGGGAAACCTTCCGATGGCAACTGGTTTGCCAATCGTGAAGTTTCGGGGTCGCGGAACATGACCAGGTTCTCTCGCGCGCACCAACTTAAAAACCGACCACTTGGTCGGTTTTTAAGTTGATTTGCATACTGTCTATGGTGTCTTGAAAACCGTAGCTTGGTCAGCTGACCAATACCGTACATCTGTGTATCGATCGAGTGGTGACACAAATTTATTGGAAGAATCATATGTTTGGACATTTTTGCTATATACATAGCGTGACGTTGATTGATACAAACCAATCGCGGGAACGTCAGCCAACCATTGACGTGCAAACGTCAGGTATTTACTATTGCGAAGACTCGGCTCCAACCGAGTACGAGCACTCGACAAGGCATCATCACTAATTGCGTTTGCGTAATTAGTGAAGTTAAAACCACGTACTCCTATTTGTGACGAATGCCAGTAAGCATACACGTCCGGGTCTGCACCAATTGTTAGTTGATACAGCAATACGTCAAAATTACGTTGTTGCAAGATATTCTGGACAAGTCCTTGAGACGCATTGGACGGGTCAACTACGAGCGTATCAACCTGGATGCCCAGCCCTCGCCATTGCCCCGCAAGTAATTCTAATACCTTTTCGTAATCATTATCTTTTGTCGTTACGACGCTCAGTTTTAACTCAACACCATCCTTTTTACGTACGTTTCCGTCTACTCTCCAACCCGCATCGTCGAGTATTTTCGTTGCTGCCTTCGCGTCATAGACTGGCACCTTTGGAACGTCTCCGCTAATTTGGTCTTTGGTAAACGGCAGATCAAGCGCTGGAGTACCCTCGGGCAGCTGATCGCGAATAGCAGTCACGTCTGTACCGATTTGTAACGCCTGACGAATTGTCTTGTCTTTTAAGTTCCCCCTGGTTGTATTAAGTAGAGCATATACACCGCTTTGTATTGGGGTGGTTTTTACTTGATATCGCTGTGTGTTGACCTGCACAACATCACTCGCCGTGAGGTCGGCTGCAGCATTCACTTCAGCAGAGGCTAAAGCACGTAGTATTGCACTTTGGGTACCGTACACGTGTAACTGCAACCGGTCCAGTTTGGTTGACCCCTTATAATACAAGTCGTTACGTTCCATGTGGACAATTCGACGACCACTTTCTGTGTCGATATCTTGCACAAATCTTAGTTTGAATGGGCCGCTCCCTATAGGGCTGTTACTAAAATCGTTTTCGCGTAGCTCATTTGGCTCAACTTTTCCAAGAATGTGTTCGGGCAAAATCGGAAATGACGCCAACACATGTGAGAATGCTGCATAAATCGCAGGTATAGTAAAGGTTATCGTAGTATCGTCGACCGCTTCGACAGCAATGTCACTCCAACCAGTGATTGTCGAGTGTACACTAGGATTTTTTAGTAGTCCTACCGTAAACACAACGTCCTTAGCGGTCACCATCCTTCCGTCATGCCACCGAGCATCGGACCGTATCTTCACAGTATATTTCTTGCCTGTGTCGTCGACACTAAGACGTGAGGCAAGGTCATTATTCAAATGGCCAGAAACATC
>CAZDKN010000094.1:0-2544 GCA_964506065.1 uncultured Saccharimonas sp. (SeqCode)
TATATCGTAAAGTACGTTTGTCCTTGTCGTCCACGCACCGACGCCACCATGAAAGGTTACCGCCTGTGTTTCAATCCCAAGTGTCTTAATATTTTCCTCGAGAATTCGTCCGGCAAGAGGGTCTTTATCAAGAAACGTCGCGGATGCTGCACCGCGACTAATCGCTTCTATGCCGACAGATCCAGACCCTGCAAATGCGTCCAGCACGACTGCATCCTTTATCTCCTCGCCAATACTATTAAACAAGGCGTTGCGAATCCGCTCACTCATTGGATGCGTTGTGTGGCCATTCGGTGCTACGATCGTGCGACCACCGTATTTGCCTGCTATAACACGTATATTCATGACTTTACCTTACCAGATTCGGTCACGGCATTGTACCACGCCAAACAGACAACTTTTATTATTTCTGGTATCAGAACCTTTCGTGTCTCGTTCGCAAGAGAATGTGTCCAGCCTTTAGCGCCAAATTCTTCAAACATCTTCATATCGTTGATCGTGTGCATTGCCTTCATAAACACTGCTTCAAACCCATACTCCTCTAGATTTTGTATATCAGATTGAGTCGGCATATTATCGATAAAACGTTGTCCCGCAATTGTTGAAGCGACACCAAGTTCGAATGCTAAATGTGCAGAAAAAACACCACCTATACCCCAATACTGCCAGTTTTTCGAAAACGTGTCGCGACGATTAATGCCTTTTATGATAGTTTTGTCCTTTTTAGTTAGTCGCTCAGTATGCGGCTTTCCCCACAATTCTTCGATCTTGTCATTGAGTGGATAGTGATGTGGCGGAGTCAGCCCATCGACAATTGCGTGCGCCAACCAAGCCGCTTCAAACGCGGCTCGAGCTTCGTTGGACGACGCAAGCGCAGAGGTTAAGTTAGTCGTATGATCATTGATCAGAATAATCAAGCCGCGATCTTCGGGTTTGGTCGGGTCTATATAATGCCACGGCTCGTCTTTCGATGGACTTTTACGTTTAATACCGTCAGGACCGTTGATACCCTCAAAGTGCAATATTTGACCTATCGACGGAAAAGGATAATTCTTGGGGATCAGTTTTTTTAGTTGACGTCTAGCGACACGATCAATCTTTTGATGAACACCGATAATGCGGCCTGAGTCGCGACGAAATGTGGTACCAGCATACATAATATGGCGCTTCGCTTATGAGACAAACCTCATGGTTTTTCTCATCGCGCCGAGTGTCGGAGTAAATCCGCCACGCGGGCTGCTCTTTTCCTTTACTACCTTGGTTTTAGTTTAATGTAGTTAGACGTTGATAGTGTTGCACTCGCGCTGCTAACTCCTTGTATTTTAACAGATTAGAACCTGATTCGACGAATGCTTTAGCTGCGTTTTGGGCTCTCTTAATAAGTTTTGTATCCGCCAGTGTTGCAATCTGGAGGTTTAGTGCGCCGTGCTGTGCGCGTCCGTATATTTCGCCAGGTCCTCGTAGCTTTAGGTCTACTTCGGCTAAGTAAAACCCGTCGTTGCTCTTCTCGACTTCGCGCAGCCGCTGGGTAGGCTTTGCACTAGTGCTGGTTATCAAATAACAATGGCTCTGATGAATACTACGACCTACCCGCCCACGTAACTGGTGTAGCTGCGACAATCCAAAACGATCAGCGTCTTCGATAAGCATAACTGTCGCGTTTGGAACATCAACTCCTACCTCGACAACTGTTGTACTTACAAGTATATCTAGTTCATGCGTAGCAAACTGCTTCATCACTTTTTCTTTTTCGTCAGACTTCAGCTTACCGTGCAACAAACCGATGCGACGATGCTTAAACACAGAGTTTTGCAGCTTTTTGAATTCAGCCTGGACGCTCTTTAGTTCATTATCTGGGTTATTATCGATCAAACTACAGATGACATAAGCTTGCCTGCCGCTCTCAAGTTCTTGGTCGACTAACGCATATAATTGCGCGCGACTATTCGGCGACCAAATCTTTGTTGCGATAGGCTTGCGACCTTTGGGCAGTTCGTTTAGGATCGAAATATCAAGCTCGCCGTACACTGTCAGCGACAGACTACGTGGAATCGGTGTCGCGGTCATCGCCAATAAATGTGGCATATGTTTGGACTTTTTCAGCAGCTCCTGTCGCTGCTTCACACCGAAACGATGCTGTTCGTCGATAACGACAAAACCGAGTTTATGGAATTGGACTGTTTCTTGAATGAGAGCATGCGTACCGACAATCACCTGGACTGAACCGTCTGCGATTGCTTTATATAATTCTTTGCGAGCAACGCCCTTGACGCTTCCCGTTAACAAACCGACCGTCACACCAAACGGTGCTAGCAATCTTTGCAACGTGTCAGCGTGTTGCGTTGCTAAAATTTCCGTCGGTGCCATCAGCGCAGTCTGGAAACCTTCATGGGCAGCCTGCCGGGCAGCCAAACCAGCGACGACTGTTTTACCCGAGCCAACGTCACCTTGTAGCAATCTGTTCATTGGGACTGCTTTTTCGAAGTCCTGAAGAATTTCCCATGCCGCCAAACGTTGAGCGCCAGTGAGATCAAACGGCAATTG
>CAZDKN010000095.1:0-2529 GCA_964506065.1 uncultured Saccharimonas sp. (SeqCode)
TCGTATAGTGAAGCGGCTGCGTAGCCAGCTGTAGGCTCAGCTGCACCACCGACGAATACAGTTAATAGTCCGAGGGCTGCAATAGCACCAAGGAACTGGGCAACGATGTATCCCAGAGCGCGTAGTCCACTGATCTTGCGAGTTACCAAAGCACCAACTGTAATAGCTGGGTTGAGGTGAGCTCCAGAGAGTGCACCGACGAGCAGAACGATACCTGCAAGTGCAAACAAGATGATAATTGGTTGACCTTGGCCAGCAATAATCGCTGTCACAAATAGGAACGTACCGAGCGCTTCAGCAGCTAGCGCGACGGCGAGCGGCATACGTTTTAGTGGTGAGCTAAATAGCGATAGACGTTTAGTAACGCCAACGGCTTTTACGGTTGATGCTTTTGTTGTTTTGGTTGGCTTTTTAGCAGTCGATTTTTTGACTGACGGGGCAGCTTTTTTAGTAGCCATGTATATTCCTCCTTATGTGAAACATGGCTATAGTATACCATAACCGTGACGATGCAAACAAAATGCTATAATAGTGGTATGGCATTATTCATCAAACAAAACGACACAAGGTCGCAGTTACAAGAGCGTTTAGCCGCTGAATTACAAGAGAAAGCGCGACGCAATGCTGCCAAAGTAGACATGCCCGATGGGGTATCTGACTCACAGTATGTAAAGGACACAAAGCAGACGACGAGTTTGGCCTGGCTATGGATTATTATTAGTATCGTTATGATCAGTCTTGTAATCTGGCTCGTCGTGCAAAGTATCGCAAGCTCATAAAGGCATTTTCGTATCCCCTGCCCTATTTTACAACTGTTGTGTTGTTTACAACAGTTATAAATAATCAATAAACACTCAAACATTTGGTTGTTTAGCGCGGATATATTGCTGCGACTCTGCCCCACGATTCACTCCTGGACTTTACAGCAAGACTTTTAACAGATACGTGTAGACAGAGAATCATAAAGTTTCTCTCATAAAATAACAGCATATACCGTATAATGAAATCAGTTATGCAAAGTATCGAAGACGTACGTAAGAATCTATTAGAGGGGGTTGCTGTTAGCTTGACGCCACGAGATATTTTGCGCTCGCCAGACATAAAGGCGCTGTATTCTCAGTTGCCTAGCCTGGCCCCCGAGAAGCGCAGTGAGTTTGGCAAAGCCGTTAACGACTTGAAGGTAGAGGTTGAGGCCGCGATTGAAGCACGCGAAGCTGAGCTTGACAGCGCAGAAGTAGTTCCGCTGGATGTGACAGCCCCGTGGGATGTCAACACGACGGACGTGAGTCTGCTGCCTACTGAACAAGGTACTTGGCACCCGCTGACAAAAGAGTTAGATGTCGTCGTCGATATCTTTACACGCATGGGCTTCGTGGCAATCGAATCGCGTCAAATTGATGACGATTTTCATATGTTTGGCAGCCTGAACTTCCCAGAAAACCATCCTGCCCGAGACGGCTATGATACATTCCGCACTGAAGAAGAGTTCATTTCGCCCGCACATACCAGTACAATGCAAAACCGTATTTTAAAAGACGGCAAGGCTAAACTAGAGGCAGGCGGGCAGATTGCTGCAATTAGTTATGGACGTGTTTTTCGTAACGAAGACGTTGATGCAACGCACGAACACACTTTCTATCAAGTCGAGGGCGTATTTGTGAGTGAAAAGGCGACTTTGGGTGATATGTTAGGGGTACTTCGATCGTTTTTTGAGTCGTACTATGGTCAATCACTGCAAATTAAAACGCAACCTGGATATTTTCCGTTTGTCGAGCCAGGGCTTGAATTTATGATTGAAAAGCCAGCTTCTATTGGCGGCAAACCTGGGGAATTTCTTGAGATGTTAGGCTGTGGCATGATCCATCCTAATGTTCTTCGTGCTGCTGATATTGACCCAGACAAGTACCAAGGTTTTGCGTGGGGTGGCGGAGTCGAGCGTTTGGTGATGTTGAAATACGGTATTGAGGATCTCCGTCACTTTGAGTCTGGTAAGCTGGCGTTTTTGAGGAAATTTGCATGAGCGGAACACGACATATGTTCAAGTGCGCGGCGTACATTATACCGCGTCGTGGTAACGAGGTGCTTCTTTCGCTACGCAAAAATACGGGATATATGGACGGCAACTATAGTTTGGTCGCAGGTCACATCGAAGCACGCGAAACGATTGAGGAAGGAATAATTCGTGAGGCGCGTGAGGAGGCAGGTATTGGGCTTACGCCTGATCAACTGAAGTTTGTATTCTTACAGCATCGACAAAGTGATGAGGAAATTGACGAGTACATTGATGTTTTCTTTGAAGTTAGTCAGTGGCAGGGTGAGTTTACGAATATGGAACCCGAAAAATGTGGAGGACTTGACTGGTACGATATCGGTGAGTTACCAGAGAACACAATACCTGAGGTTGCTGACGTATTAAAGAATTATCGAAATGGACAGCAGTATGTTAGTCGACGAAAGGTAGCCGTATGATTATTTCAGTAAATTGGCTAAAAAAGTTTACAGATATTGACTTGCCTATCAATGAGCTTG
>CAZDKN010000096.1:0-2527 GCA_964506065.1 uncultured Saccharimonas sp. (SeqCode)
GGATATTAATCCTCAATCAGCAAAACCAATTAGTGATGACCAAGAACTCGCAAAAGTCCTCGCTGGCGTAGCTCAGCAAACCGACGAGCCTCTACAGTTTGATACTCCTGCTCCTGTTGTTACGCCTACAACACCTCCGACAACCGACACACCCAAAGACGCTGCAGCCGAAGCCCCTGTTGAAACAGCTCCAGAATCAGATCAACCTGCAGCAGCAGCCTCAGACGAGCCAGTCGCACCTGCCACCGACGAACCTGTACGTGGTTATAACCCTCCTGCCGCAGAGCCAACGCCACCAGAACCAAGCCTTCCATCACCTACTGTCGCAGAACCTGCCAGTAGTGACCTTACGAGCATCAAAAAGGACGCGTTAAACGACCTCCGCCCACTAGTCGACAAGCTCGAAATTGCACCCGAAGAAAAGTTTGATACATATTTACTGCTCATCCGATCAACCGACGATCAAAGCTTAATCGCTCCTGCCTATGCAGCTGCGCAAGCAATCACCGATGAAGCCCGCAAAGCCCAAGCTTTGCTTGATGTCATCAAAGAAATCGACTACCTTTCCAAGCCCCAATAGTTTCCAAATTCCTCATATCTTGCATTTTGCACAGTTTTGTGCTATAATTAATTATACAAATGAACTCGCATTCACCCAACACTGAACCTTTAGAACCACCGGTCGACCAGTATCCTGACCTTTTTGCCCCCATACCACCCTACCTCGACGAAGGGGAGGTCTACCCTAACGGCTCAGTAGATGATTGGCGCGGCAAAAATGACCTCGACCACCGCATAGCCATCCATGATAATTTAGAGACACTCGTTAATGTGTCCGCACTGAATCCCCCAATATTTTGTACTAATGACTATGCCTCAAAATTAGATAACTCAGGCAACGAAAACCCTCTCTTAGGTACGGCACTATCCCAGTACGTTCGTGAGTCTGTCGCCGAGCGTCTGTCTGATGTTCAACGACAACTCCCTCGAGGCTACCGTCTGATTATCTATGACGGTTGGCGTAGCCTTGAGACACAATTCGCTGCTTATACGCTCTGCTTTGATTCGATCGTCGACACACTTGTGGCTAGTGGTGTCCTGCCGTCAAACGATATCTCACAAGAGATGCGAGAGATTATCAGTCGTGAAACACAGAAATATATTTCGTTGCCATCGCCAATGCCGGCGATGACAAATCCGACACCTGAGTCCGTTGAGGAAGGCAAGAAAATCCCTGCACCGCACAACACTGGTGGCTCAGTTGATGTGGCAATCGTGCGTATTGACGACGAAGCCCTTGAAGAGCTTGAACGGTTAGAAAAGGAGTTGTCGAGCGAAACAGACCTTGTAAAGCGCGGCAAACTAAACTTTGAACTAGCCGCGATTTATCGTCTGCATGCTACCCTGCCCGACTTCGGCACAGATTTCGACTTTGCTGGCCAAGAATCAGGTCTAACGCATTTTGAACACAACGAGGCACCCGAACATCCAAAACAATGGCGACGTCTCCTATACAACCTGATGACATCTGCTGGATTTGAGCCCTATTCCGAGGAATGGTGGCACTTTAATTTTGGCAACCAAATGGCAGAACGCACCAAATGGTTACGTACAGGTGAAAAAGGCGTTGCGGTTTATGGCAATATCGAACTGACTCCTGAACAAAAAGAGTTCGAGAAATTGCACCATATTGTATTCAACGAGTTAGTTCGTGCACACGAAACACCAACTGATGAATACAAAATTGATTCTGTTTTGTCTAAACTGGGCTTTACGGCGGCACAACTACTTGAGTTATCAGAACGTATTGGTAACCCCAGAAAGACACGTAGCCTTGGTAATCCACATGACCTGAAGTATCGTGGCACCCTGCCCGATGAATTTATCGAAAGCGTCAAAGACCAGCTCGCAGCCTAGTCTAGAAGCCCATTCCTCCGCCCATACCGCCACCCGCTGGTGCTGGTGCAGCTGGTTCTGGGATATCAACCACTAGTGCGCCCATAGTCGCAGCAGTTGATGCGATCGAAACAGCATTTTGAACAGCTTCTTTGGTGACGCGAGTTGGATCAATCACGCCAGCTTTTTTGACATCAATAAGTCCTATGTCAGGGTTATTAACATCAACACCTAGTCCAGGTTTGCCGGCTTCGACTTGTGCCAGTAACGCTTCACTCTTGAGTCCAGCATTCTGGGTAATCTGTAAGAACGGTTGTTTGAGCGCGTTCTTTAGAATCTGACGCCCGGCACTAATCGAATCAGCGCCCTCGGCCTTGATGCCAGCTGCAATATTAACCAGTGTCACACCACCACCAGCAACAATGCCCTCAGTGAGTGCCGCTTTGGTAGCAGCGACTGCATCATCCACACGGAATTTCTTTTCCTCGATTTCTGTTTCGGTTGCACCACCAACTTTGATTACTGCAACTTTACCACTGAGCGCTGCAGCACGTTTGTCATAATTTTCTTTGTCATATGAGCTAGTCGTGTTTTCGGATTGTGACTGGATTTGTACGATGCGCGCTTTAAC
>CAZDKN010000097.1:0-2511 GCA_964506065.1 uncultured Saccharimonas sp. (SeqCode)
CTCAACTTGAACTGATTTTGGTATGACGATCAATCCATTTTGGATATGCCAACGAATAACGACTTGGGCAGGTGTTTTGTTATACTTTTTACCAATCGTTTCAAGTATTGGTTGGTCAAGGAGCGCAACGTCAGAAGTAGTTCTACCGCCACTTCCGCCGCTGCCGCCAATCGGACTCCACGACTCGATAGCAATGTTATGGTCGCGACCAAACTGTCGTAATTCTTTCTGCGGGAAATAGGGGTGAAGTTCTATTTGGTTAACTGCTGGCTGAACAGTTGCATGAGCTATTAAATCCTCCAGATGAGAAACCTGAAAATTGCAAACGCCCAGCGCCTTAATACGCCCCTGTTCGTAGAGCTCCTCCATCGCCTTCCAGGTTTCGAGATACTGGTTTCTTGCTGGCATTGGCCAATGAATCAAATACATATCAACGTACTCAAGCCCTAAAAGCTTCACACTGTGGTCAAATGCCTTCAATGTGCTCTCGTAACCCTGGTCTGCATTCCAAACCTTGGTTGTGATGAATAGTTCTTCGCGTGGAGTTGAACTCGCTTTGATTGCAGCACCGACGCCCGCCTCATTACCGTATACTGCAGCAGTGTCGATCAGACGATAACCTGCATTAATTGCTGCCGTAACTGCTGCTTCTACTTCTGCCCCGTCCTGAGCTTGCCAGACGCCTAAACCGAGTTGGGGAATCGATATATTATTATTCAAGGTAATCTTTGGGGTGGAATCAACCATTAGTACTCCTGATAGTTATAATGCTTGTTAGTCTTTTCAGTATACTCTAAATAGCATCCCAGGGTGTAAAACACACAGCAAGTACAGTATAATAATGGAACTATACAAAAGAAGGAGAATTAGTCTGAAAAAGTCTGATTATATTATCGCTACACTTGCAAGTCACTCGTCCTTGCAGATATTAAAGGGCGCCAAAGATGAAGGATTTAAAACAATTGCAATTTGCAAAAAGGATTCTGAACACGTCTACAAAACGTTTAACGTTGCCGACGAGATTATCGTTGTAGATAACTTTAGCGAATTAACTACGCTTGATCAGCAGCTTAAAGAACGTAATGCTGTACTGATCCCTCACGGGTCGTTTGTAACATACCTTGACATGGACGATCTGATGAAGCTAGAGACAAACTATTTTGGCAATCGCAACATCCTCAATTGGGAAGTAGATCGCGGTCAACAGCGTAAATGGCTGTCAAAAGCAAATGTTATTCAACCAAAGATATTTAAAACTCCAGATGATATTGAGGGACCAGTTATCGTTAAGTTCTTTGGAGCAGCGGGCGGTAAGGGCTACTTCTTGACGCACTCAAAGGAAGATTTTGAACGGAAAATTGTTCAACACCACGGTAAAGAATACATCTTGCAAGAATACGTTGTCGGAACACCTGTGTACGCACATTTCTTCCACTCGCCACTAACAGGTGAACTAGAGATTATGGGATTTGATAAACGATACGAGAGTAACGTTGATTCAGTCGGTCGTGTTGCAGCGAAGGAACAAGTAGAGTTAGAGATTGAAACGTCATACACAATCGTTGGTAATATGGGCCTTGTCGTCCGCGAGTCACTACTGCCAGAGATTTACGCTATGGGTGAACGCGTCGTAGCAGCGTCAAAGGAGCTCGACGGAGTAGGGCTGTTCGGTCCCTTCTGTCTAGAGACGGTTATTACACCAGATCTTAAAATGTATGTTTTTGAAATTTCGGCACGTATTGTTGCTGGTACGAACCCTTACGTTAACGGATCTCCATACACTGATCTGCGCTATAACGAGCCGATGAGTACCGGACGAAGAATTGCTCGCGAAGTTAAAAGTGCAATAGAAAGTGACCAGTTAGAGAGGATTTTTAAATGATATCACCCACCGACATTGCAACAGTCCTAGAAGGCTATGACCCTAAAAATATCCGTATCGGTAGCCTGGGGGGGCACAGCGCGCTTGACGTCTGTAGAGGAGCAAAACGAGAAGGCTTTGAGACAGTTGTTGTCGTACAAAAAGGACGCGAAAAGACGTATAGCCAGTACTACAAAACACGAGGAGACAAAGGCTGTGTTGACCACGTTATCGTTGTCGACAACTTTGGTGATATTGTTCTACCTGAAATTCAAGAGCAGCTGCGTAAATTGAATGTCGTATTTGTTCATAGCCGTTACTTTTGGGTATATTGCGACTTCAACAAGATCGAAAACGATTTTCTTGTCCCTATACTCGGCAGTCGTGAGTTAGTACGCAAAGAAGAGCGTGACGAAGAAAAGAACCAGTACTACTTGCTACAGCAGGCTGGAATCGCCACACCAAAACAATACCAAGACCCGAAGGATATCGCAGAACTTGTTATTGTTAAGCCAAGCGAAGCTGCTCGTGGCTACGAACGTGCCTTCTTCTTGGCGCATAACTACGATGACTACCAAAAACAAGGTAACCAGATGGTCGCAGACGGCATTATTACCGAAGAGTCACTTAAAAACGCTGTTATCGAAACG
>CAZDKN010000098.1:0-2490 GCA_964506065.1 uncultured Saccharimonas sp. (SeqCode)
AATTAACGAAATTACTCGTATGAGCAAGCCTGGACGACGCGTTTACGTAGCAGGATCAGACATCCCGCGTATCAAAAGCGGTCGTGGCATGGTGCTGATTAGCACGAGTAAGGGTGTTATGCCTGGACACGTTGCCTACAAACAAAACATCGGCGGTGAATTACTGCTAAAGGGATATTAAGCAATATGGGCGATGTAATATTCTCAGTACTCTCAACAGTCCTAGAATTTATATCAAAACCATTACGTAAGAAGAAATTAAGTAAAAAAGGAGAATAGATATGAGTCGAATCGGAAAACTACCAATTCAAATTCCATCTGGCGTGACAATCACGGTCGACACTGATGCTATTACTGTTGTTGGGCCAAAAGGCCAACTGGTAGTACCTCATTTGTCAGACGTAACTGTAACGATCGAGGACGGTTTTGCTATCGTTACCCGCAAGGATGACGAACGTACTGCCAAAGCACAGCACGGTTTGCAACGTGCATTACTAAACAACGCCGTAGAAGGTGTTACCAAAGGGTTTGAAAAGAAGCTTGAAGTCAACGGTGTTGGTTTTCGCGTCGGTGGTGGCGGACAATCTGTAGAGATGGCATTAGGCTTCTCTCACCCTGTTAAGTACACAGCACAAGAGGGCGTAACTCTTGCTGTTGATAAGATGACGATCACTGTAGCAGGTATTGATAAGCAGCAAGTTGGGCAAGTTGCTGCCGAGATCCGTGCGCTAAAGAAACCAGAGCCATATAAAGGCAAAGGTATTAAGTATGCTGACGAAGTTGTGCTTCGCAAAGCTGGAAAGACTGGTAAGTAATATGACTAATCTTGCAAACAAATTACGAAACTTAGGCTTACGCAAGAATCGTGTCCGAGCTAAGGTATCAGGTACGGCTGTTCGTCCGCGTCTGACGGTGACTATTTCTCACAAGCATGTCAGTGCACAACTTGTGGACGATGTATCTGCACGTACTCTTGGAGCTGCTACGACAGTTGGCACTAAACAGACTGGGACAATGACCGAACAGGCTGCCTTGATTGGTAAAGAGATCGCAACAAAGGCTAAAAAAGCCAAGATTAATAGTGTTGTGTTTGACCGTAACGGGCGACAATACGCCGCAAGATTACGTGCACTTGCAGATGCAGCACGAGCAGAAGGATTGGAGTTTTAATTATGGCTGATATCATCGAAACAGCTGCACCAGTGGCCTCACCGGCTCCTGTTAGCGCACAGAACAACCGTGGCCAAGGTGGCCAAAGCAATAACAATCGCGGTAATCGTCGTGACCAAGGTCCAACCGAGCCAAAGCAGTTTGAAGAAGTTGTCATCAACATTGACCGTGTGTCACGTGTGGTTAAAGGTGGACGTCGTTTCCGCTTTAAAGCACTTGTTGTCGTTGGCGATCGCAAAGCAAAAGTTGGCGTAGGCGTTGCTAAGGGTGCAGACGTTCAAGCAGCTGTCCAAAAGGCAACTGATGTTGCTAAAAAACACATGATAACTATTGCCATTGATGGCGATAGTGTTCCGCACGAATCAGAGGTTCGCTTCAGTGGTGCGCAAGTGCTTCTAAAACCTGCTGCTCCTGGTACCGGTATTATTGCTGGTGGTGTTGTACGAACGATCATCGGCGTTACTGGTATTCGTAACCTTCTGTCGAAATCACTTGGTTCAACGAACAAAGTTAACATTGCTTACGCAACAGTCGGTGCACTTCAGAGTATGATCGCCAAAGATCAATGGCTAAACGCACCTGTGAAAACTGCTCCTAAAAAAGCTGCCAAGACAGAGGAGAAACAGTAATGAAATACCATGAACTACAAGTTGCAGCTACTCCTGATCGAAAACGCGTCGGTCGTGGTATCGCTGCAGGACAAGGTAAAACAGCAGGTCGCGGAACAAAGGGTCAGGGCGCTCGTACAGGCAAGAAGCTGAACGCAATGTTCCAGGGTGGTCAACGACCACTTGCAAAGGCCGTGCCAAAAGCACGTGGTTTTAAATCGCTGCGTACTGCAGCTCAGGTAGTATACCTAGACCACCTGAACGCTTTTAAGGGTAAAACCGTTGACAATGCAACGTTGTTTGAAGCAGGTCTTATCGGATCTCCATATCAAGCTGTGAAGGTGATCGCTAGAGGTGAACTAACCGAAAAGGTAACTCTACAGGTAAGTGGTGCGAGTAGCAGTGTCGTTGCGGCAATCACGAAAGCCGGTGGAACTTTCGTCAAAACTGCGGTACCATTGAAACAGACCACCAAAACCGTTAAAAAATCAGACAAATAGTTCTTGTTGCACTTTTCTAGAGTACTCATACGTACTCTAGGCCAGTAGCAATAACTGATAAAGAGTGAGGGTAGACACCAACTGATGAACTGGAAAACAATTTTTCAATCATTCAAGAACCGCGATATGCAAAAGCATATTCTTATAGTACTTGGCATTATTGTCGCATATCGATTGCTTGCTCATATTCCTGTTCCATTGGCTGAACCTGC
>CAZDKN010000099.1:0-2460 GCA_964506065.1 uncultured Saccharimonas sp. (SeqCode)
CGTAAATAATAACGACATCTTCACCGCCATACCACAGATTCTCTGCCATCGCGCAGGCCGCGTATGGTGCCAAGTATGACTGCGTAAGCGAATCAAAAATATCAGCCAAAACGACAATAGTATGGTCCATTGCACCCGACTCACGTAACCCCGCAAGGAGCTGTTCGATATCGACTTTTCGTTTGCCAATCAGCACGTAAACAACAATGCGTTTTGTACCCTTTTGGCTTGCGCTAAGCTGCGACAGGAACGTACTTTTACCTGACTTACTATCGCCCAAGATCGCGATACGTTGCCCCAACACAACGGGAAAAAACATATCGACTGCCGTCACTCCACTTGCCAGCTGCTCATTGAGCATTGAGCGTGCCATAATTCCTGGTGCCTCGTTAAAAATACCTGATGTTGTTGTAGTGCGCAAAGAACCTTTATTATCAAGGGGTTCACCCATAGGACTGATGACTCGACCAATTAAGTTTTTTCCAACAGGCACACGCAGTATGTCGTTCTCAACAACAGCAAGCGTACCTGGTGCCATTTTCTCGGAGTCAATATTAAACAAAATAACTTTGTCGCCATATGCTTCTCGAACGAGTCCACGTTGTCCGTCTTCAAAGAGTACTTGTGCACCTAAGCGGACACCTTCAAGTCCTTTCACTTCTATAATAAAGCTGTTTGACGCGACCACTTCGCCAGTCAGTCCGTCTGCCTCGACGAGCTTTTGGAAGGTGGCGTTATTAAACACGGCGAAGTACCTCAGGGAACTTTCCTCGACCGTTTAATATGAGTCGTCGGAAAGACCAATCGAAAATTCGACTACCATGTTGGACAACTAATCCACCCAGAATCGTTGTATTAAAGCGGAAGGTGACCATACTGTTGGGTGCGATATTTTTGCGGCACCAGTTAGTGAGCGTTTCCTTAATATCATTGGTCGGTGGGGCTGCGAGGGTGATGGTGAGTGTGGGCGCTGTGTTCTTGTACAGATTCAAAGTATCGATCAGCGCATCAAGACTTCGTGTGTTTATTGGCTGGATCTTGTCCCAGTCGTGTAGGAGCTGAGTCGCGCGGGGCGAGATAGTGACGGGCTCAGTTTTTTTCTTACTGTTGACCCTTTTGAGAATCGCGTTATGCGAAAACCACTTTGTGTATTGTTGGATTTCGAGTATCAAAGCCATCAAATCTTGAATCGATGCCACGCTGTCAGGTAGCGGCAGGTTAGTTTTCATCGTTAATTCCTTTGATAAGTTCAGCTTTGTGTTCTTCGAGCGTTGAAAGCATGTAGGGGACTTGTGCACCCAGATCTACATTATGTTGCAAAGTTTCTGTTAGAAATGAACTTACTGCATCGGCCAGTTTGGTATCAAGCTGCGCGATTAACTGCTCTTTTTCGGCATTAACGTTATCAGTTAATTTTGCCTTCAGGTCTGTTTGGTGGTCTTTGATGTCGGTCTGTGCGGTCGTAATAATAGTCTCGGCTTGCACGCGCAGAGCCTCAAGCATAGTCTGATAACGCTGCGTCTCGCTGGTAACCACCGTTTCGCCTAGTTTTTCCAGCTGTTTATTGAGGTCTGTTGCGGTTGCTTGTAGGTCAGCTTGAAGCTCATTTGCTGATTTATCTAAGATAGCCTTGAAGTCCGCCTGTGCCTTTTCAAGTAACTTTTCTTTTACTTCGAGGGGTAAGTGTACTGGTTGAGTGACTGGTTTTTCAGGCTTGACGGGATGCGGGCGAAAGTGCGCCCAAGCATGTCGAACTGCCGTTGCTGATAACGCACCTATGATAAAGACATTTATCAGTAAAAAGATTTGTAAGAATGTGATGCCCGTCATACGTTAAAACCTCGTTAATATTACATAGATTGCTATTACGGCGACAGCTAGAATACCAAGAACAAGGGCCGACAACTGGATAACGTCACGATAAATCGCCGATTGCGACATTGGGTTGCGTCCGACCGAAATAATACTACTACGAATCATTGAAAAAATGATACTCACCACCACAATAATGGTAATAATAAATATAACCGCGCTAATGATAATCGGCAGAGAATTTACTGTCTTGCCAGCCAAGGCATTCGCAAGGTTTTGGATGGCGGGAGGTATCAGGGTTTTATCTGGTTCTGCGTAGAAGTACGTTACACCAACAAGTACCTGAACTTCGCCGAGTGTAAGGGGTTGAGAATTACCCTGATCATCAGTGTATGTCTGGTCCTTATTGGGGCTATTCGTGGGATTACTTTGTGCAACACCAACCACCTTAGTATTATTAGTCGCTTTCATGCCTACGCCTCTAACGGGTGAAGCGGTGATCTGGTCGCCTTGCACGATGGGACCGTTAATATCAGACACCAGTACCGTTGCGATACCGCTGGTTGTTACCTGAACTTGGTTTTCGCTACCATTAGATACTGTCAGCAGCGAGCTGCCGCTATTAATAACAACGCCTAAAATATTGTT
>CAZDKN010000100.1:0-688 GCA_964506065.1 uncultured Saccharimonas sp. (SeqCode)
TTGATACGGATTTTTGTGTGTCTAGGGACTTTACCATAAACATCGCTAACGCTCAAACAACCTTCGTAATCTGCTTCGATTTCCCCTTCATATTTAACAATAACAGGGTTAATGAGAGCAGTGAAGCCACGTGCTTGTTTGTCATCGAAGTCGCTACGAACAATAACGACGCGTTCAGATCGATCAATTTGAATAGCCGCTAACGCCGCGCT
This sequence comes from uncultured Saccharimonas sp. (SeqCode), assembly GCA_964506065.1. GTDB lineage: Bacteria > Patescibacteriota > Saccharimonadia > Saccharimonadales > Saccharimonadaceae > UBA1547. The sequence continues at coordinate 213 of CAZDKN010000100.1, forward strand.
GATCTCGTGCGGGCGACTGTCTTCCCAATCAAGTGCTGCCGAGACCATATCATCAATAAGCAGCTTGGTTTCGTCCGTGACAACGAGTACTCTAGCTGATTTTTGCCGTAGTTGGGGAGCAGGCAACGTAATAATGTCATCTTTTTTCACTGCCCGTTATTATACCAGGGGTAGCTAGAGTAGGCTAGTGGGGTCAAGCTCTGATTGCCAGTGAGTAGTCGGTACATAAGCCAAAGCTTGTATGAGATATTCTCGCTTTGGACTTTTGAGCACCAACTGCCAGCGATATGTGTCACGACGTCGCTCGTAAAAGGCGGGGGTAGGTCCCAAAATTGTTACGTGTTGATTGACGTGTGAACGTAGCTCCCTGGCTAATGCCTGAGCAGCGCGTATGCAGGCTGCCTCAGATGAATAGACGCAAGTTAGTTTTAGTAAATGTGTAAAAGGTGGAAAAAGTGCTTTTTTGCGATCAGCAA
>CAZDKN010000100.1:698-2422 GCA_964506065.1 uncultured Saccharimonas sp. (SeqCode)
AATTGTAAAACGAGTCGTAATCTTGTGCTAGTCCAAATGCAACACTCGGGTGTGATGGTTGGTATGTCTGCACGATGACTTGGGTGTCGTGCTCGTTGCGTCCAACGCGACCAACGACTTGGGCAAGCAACTGAAAGGTGCGTTCGCTTGCGCTAAAGTCAGGCAGAGCCAGCCCGCTATCTGCCTGGATAACACCTACGGTACGAAGGTGGGGTAGATCCAAACCTTTTGCAATTACTTGTGTGCCGATAGCTATATCGATATCACCGCTATACAGCTCATCATAGCGGGCGTTTACAGTTTGCTTGGTGTCGTTGTCGGCGTCGAATCGTGCGATGTTTGCTGTTGGATACAATTTGCGTAGCTCAGATTCAATTAATTTGGTACCAAAACCTTTATGGATAATGTTTACATGGTTGCAAACCGGGCACATTGTCGGGACTTTTTGCTGATGATCGCATATGTGACATCGTAGCAGGTGCTGATCGTTATGTAGTGTGAGTGGTATGTAACAACGGGGACACTCTGCTGTCCAGCCACAATTCTCGCACAAAGTTGACGATGCGCTACCACGTCGATTATGAAATATAAGAGCCTGTTTACCGGCAGCTAATGTAATGTCAAGTTGTGATAGGAGCTGCTTTGACAAAAATCTTTGCCCATTGAAGTTATCACGTTTCGTCATGTCGACGAGCGTAACAATTGCTGCAGCGGTGTTTTTGCGAGCTGGCTTTGTAAGTGTTAAGATTGGTCGACCGGATTGTTCTGCTAGGTACCGATCTGCGACGCTAGGGGTAGCACTACCAAAAATAACCTTGGCGTTATGGAAGCGCCCTAGCATTGTCGCTGCGCGTAGTGCAGAATAGCGTGGAGCTTGCTCTTGTTTGTAGCTGGGCTCATGTGATTCATCGATAATGATTGCCCCAACATGCCGCAGGGGAGTAAATAGGGCCGAGCGTGCGCCAATGACAACTCGTGGTGTGGTCGCACTCAGAGCTTCCTGCCATGTCACGTGCCGCTCTGCTTCGCTAATCGTAGAGTGGACAACCAGAATATCTTTAAAGTGATTTGAAAACTCGCCAATGATCTGAGACGTAAGCGCAATTTCGGGCACTAGGATAATAACCGACTTATTTTCGGCAAGCACTCGCCTTGCTGTCTCTATATAGACCTCTGTTTTACCTGACCCAGTGATCCCTTGTAGGAGGAAAGTGCCTGGGTCGCCAGAGTGGATACTTGCAATGACCGAACGCTGCTCTTTATTGAACACAATATTTGTTCGGTTTCTTTTCGGACCCTCCGCTGTAGCTACTCGAGAACGTCGCTTTGTTTTTAGTCCACGAGGGAGCAAAGTCTGAAGAACAAGCGCAAGTGGAGTGACGTAGTACGTAGCCAACCAGACCGCAAGGTCGACGAGCGGCGTAGGCAACGGAACTGTTTCGACACTGTCTAAAATTGACTTCGTAGCATAAGACGGCTTGCTAACTGCTCGCATAATTATGCCTACCATCTGTTTTTTGCCCACTTCTATGGCGACAATCTGACCAACGGCAAGCTTGCTGGTGCTGCTGTACGTAAAGACATCATAACCGGGCCTCACGATTTGATTTGGGGCGACCTCGTAGTAGTGCATATCTCCTATTATACTGCTAATATAAGCATATGTATTTTGAGACAAGAGAACAGGCTGGCCAGCAACTGGCGGTCGAGCTGTTAGAAAAGTA
>CAZDKN010000101.1:0-2306 GCA_964506065.1 uncultured Saccharimonas sp. (SeqCode)
CGTCCAGTTTCTACGTCGACTTTTGTCTCTTTGGTAATTTTTTTGGCCGTTTCAGTGTCGGTTTTAACTCGCCATACGTAACGAATTGCATCGTATACGGACGGCGGTGCGGTGTCTTCGATATCTTCGAAGGCTAGTTCGGACACCCTACCTGTACCGAGTTGTATACCATGACCAGAAGTGTCTTGTAATACTGGTTTGGATTCGGTCTCTCGAAGCGTTAGCTTGGATACCAAATCATCTATAATACCTGGTAGCTTTTCGGCAGGAGGAAGTTTGCGCAACATCTCGCGAGCAATCGATAGTTTTTCTTCTGTTACGCCGTCGTATTCGCCACCGTTACGGCTCATCCGAATAAGTGTTGACTCACGCTTAAGAGCCATAACAAAGGCATCATAACCAATAATCTCTTGTAGTGGTCTATAAAAGCTGTCGACATCGTACATGGTGCGTAGTAATCGGTCTTCGGATACGCTACCGGCGTTTCTGAGGGTTTGATACGCCAGTGCAGCCCCAATAAGAATAGACTCAATATTGACACCTTCGGGGTTTTGAATAATGTTGTCAGGCACGTCAGCTACCAGTTCAAGTACGTTCTTGAGCGGTATTGTTTTGTACCGACGTTCCCATGGGTTTTTGTACTGTCGTTCAATGGGTTCGCTGTCTTCGGGCAGCTCTGGCACAACTTCGACGGAATTATCCCATTGATGATTGAGGAAATCGTTCACCTTGTACAAGTCGGCAGCAAGCGTACGTACATATTCGCGGTTCTGCGGATCTTTGGTAGGATATTGTTCAATTGCGTGAAAAGCAGCTTGACCATTAGCGGAGCCTAGTTCGGTTAGTTCGTCATACATAACCGCAAGATGAGCGGCCTCGTACGTACTGGGCACTAGGTCTTTGCCAAAGTCGTGAACAACTTTCACCACTTCGGCTGACAGTGCGCGAGCGCTTTCTTGTTCGGCGCCAGTAAGGTGGTCAAAGACCTCCCACGCTTTTTTGACTGCGTCAGATGGCACGAGAAGTGACTCGCGGTATTCCTCTGAACGCTGGGTGTCAATTGGGTGAGACATTGCAGAGGTAGTATAGCATACTTTTGCGTTTTTGTCTAGTAACCGCGATTGTCAGCTTTGACGATTGGATCGATCTCGGGCGTGTCTGGAACCACTGGTTCTGGGAATACTTTTGGTTCTAGTGTTTCGAGCTTGTAGGTATTGCCGCCAGGAACAATGTCCTGACGTGGAGCACGCTGTTTATCGCGTTGTTGTCCGCCCTGACCACCTTGGCCACCGCTGCCACCTACTTCGTTAATCACTGGGATCACGATCGGCGTGCGACGAGTCTGGTCGTAAAGAATGTGTGTAATCTCGTCTTTGAGCTCTTTTTTAATTACGTCTAGGTCGATGCGCTTGCCTGAAAATGCGCGAGAAACCTTTTGTTTCAGGTACTGACGAATCGTGCCCATTAACTCTTCGCTGTCGCGCAGGTAAATGAATCCACGGCTGATGATGTCAGGACTGGTTAGTAAGCGTCCACTGCCGCGTTGAACGGTCAGCACAACGACGAACATACCTTCGGTTGCCATGTGAATACGGTCTTTTAATACCACTTCTGATACAACTGTACCGCTGTCGTCATACATGATGCCACCGACTGGAATACGTCCAGCTTTTCGAGCACCTTCTGATGTAATCTCGACAACGTCACCACTGTCACAGACGAAAATGTTAGCACGTGGAATGCCTGCTTCCTTTTCGGCAAGCTCGGCGTTATGAACCAACATGTGGAACTCTCCGTGAATCGGCAAGTAGTACTTTGGGTTCAGTGCGTTAACTAGTTTGACGTGGTCGTCGTAATAGCCGTGACCAGAAAGGTGAAGAGGACCGATACCAGTCAGGTGCGTTTTGCCGTTTTGGATAACGTCGCTTCCCTCTCGCATCAGGCCGTCAACCGTACGGACAACGTATTTTTCGTTACCAGGGATTGGGTTTGAGCTAAAGACGATAACATCGCTGTTTTTAATCTTGATGAATTTGTGCGAACCAGAGGCCATACGGTTAAGAACGGCGTTGAACTCACCCTGAGAACCAGTACAGATAATCGTTACTTTGCCGTCAGGCATTTTGACGATGTCTTCCATTTTAACCACAGTATCTTTGGGAACTTTGATGATGCCAGCGCGAAGGGCTACTTCGAGGTTCTGGATCATGCTATATCCTGCAAAGGCGACTTTGCGGTCGTGTCGTTTGGCTTCCTCTAAAATTACCTGCATACGGTGAATCTGAGATGAGAAACAGCTCAGGATC
>CAZDKN010000102.1:0-2291 GCA_964506065.1 uncultured Saccharimonas sp. (SeqCode)
AACGAAATCAAAAGAAGGGGTAAATCGGATGACAGGACCCGAGGGTTTTAGAGCGTATACCGCCGTAACGCACAAACTCGAGCTTCATTTACACGCCAATTATGATGACAGGCAGGGCAAGCGTAGGTATGCTGCTTGGTTTGGAGCCCAATTGCCGTGCAATTGGGACAGGTACTGCGGGCGTGTAGCCAGTCACGATAGGAGTCAAGTGTTGTTTCGACTGTGTCCTCACTAATAGCGAGACCGTATGCTGGTGCTAATTCGACAGCCTTGTCCCAAGCGGCACGTTCCATGGCGATAAGGTCAACATCACGGCGATACTCGGCATGATCGAGTAGCCCATGTGATAATTCATGTAGTAAAAACGCATAGCCATCATCCGTATGAGTGTAATATACGGTCGCGTCGCTTGGAGACCACAAAAAGCGCTTTGCTTTTTTAAAATTGAACTGAGGGTAGTCCTTTTTAAGCTGTTGTATCAGCGAGGTTGTCGAGGGCATAGTAGTAGCATCCATAAATAACGGCTTGTTCAGGGTGAAGGGCTTGGACGATTTTTGGAATAGGTATGTGGGGAGGCATTTTTTGCTTCAGAATATCGTTCAACGGGTCGATGAACTGATCAAAGTAAACACCCATACTACCACCAATAATAATGAGATCAGGTTGCAAAATAGGGGTGAGTGCCAAAAAGCCGCGACTAATACGATCAGCTATCTGTTTCCAGATACGCTTGCTATGAATATCGCGACCAAACTTGTGGTATTTCTTGTATATTGCCTTGCCAGAAGCAAATTTTTCCCATTGGTGCATCGAACCATCAAATTCTAGCAAAGACAGGCCGCCTTGACCGCGACGCAGGGTCGGGTCGATGTGTCCATCAACGATGATGCCAGTGCCTACCCCTGTGCTGACTGTCACGTACAAAACGAAATGAGGGGTTTTGCGCAAACTACGTGCTTCGGCGAGACCTGCGAGATTTGCGTCGTTTTCAACCAAAACTGGCGCATCTCCAAGCACACCCTTGAAAGCTCCAGCAACATCAAAATTAGCCCAACCTAAGTTATTGCACCAGATAGCGACGCCATCTTTTATGATTCCTGGGATTGCAATAACAAGGGCGTCAACAGATTGTCCGCCGTACTCCTCTAGCAACGTTTCGGTGAGCACTTTAACGTACTCTGACGTGGTTGCAGGAGTAGGGAACTTAAGTACTTGACCCAAAGTACCATCCTCGGAAAAGCTGGAAACCAGCGTCTTTGTCCCGCCCGTGTCGACCGTCACTAACATGCATCTAGTGTAGCATAACCAAACTATTGCATTTTATCGAAAATAAAGTTATAATAAGCACTATTAGAGAGGTGCTGACATGTCAATGAGTAAAAATCATCAAGCCGGTTCGGCTGCCACATTCGTTATTATCGCAGTTATTCTAGCTGTTCTTACTATTGGTGGCGTGGCACTTGTCGTACAACGCGGCGAGCAAGCACGTAAGGACGCGGCGGCAAGTAAGCTTGCCGAGCAAGAAGCCGACGACAAGAAGACTCAAGACGATGCCAAACCTACCCCCGCGCCAAGCCCTACACCATCAACGGATACACCTACTCCTAACGACGCGGATAACGGCGCATTGCCAGCCACTGGTCCTGAGCAGGATTTCGCGCGAACTTTCATCGCTGCTCTCCTTGTTGGCACACTGACATCGTTTGTCTTGTCCCGTCGTGCGTTCAAACGCTCCCTCTAGACTTCTCTTTACATCTGAGGTACAATAATAAGCAATCTGGAGGTTGCATGTCTTATTGTGTGCGCCCCGAGAATATTAATTAAGGAAGGAGTCTACTTAGACTTATGGCAACAAAAGCCACAATAACAATGGACGAACTACTCGCGCAAGCCGACGAGAGCGTCAAGCAATTAACATCTGGTGAAGTAATCACTGGAACAATCTTAACTATTCGCAAACACGAGGTTCTCGTCGATCTTGGCCCTCAAGGTATCGGTCTTGTGCCACGTCGAGAAGTAGGCTACTCACGAACACTTAACATCGGCGACGAAGTAACTGCAAGTATCGTCGATCCAGAGCTTGATAACGGCTACGCGCTTCTATCACTCCGCAAGGCTGCTAAAGACCGCGGATGGGACGAAGTTCAGGCACGCATGGAGAGTGGTGAAATCATTGAAGTATCTCCATATGATGCCAACCGCGGTGGATTGTTGGTTGAGTTCGATGGTGTACGCGGGTTCCTGCCCGTACCACAACTGTCTGCTGAACATTACCCACGTGTCGGTTCTAG
>CAZDKN010000103.1:0-2252 GCA_964506065.1 uncultured Saccharimonas sp. (SeqCode)
GCCTTAGAAGCGCAAGGACTGCGCGAAATTACACCCGATATTACCGAGCTCGCCAAAGGCGGTGGTTATATTCGCTGTACTACTTTGACGCTTTCTTAGGCTTTTTTTGTAACTCTTTTAGCGCTGTTTTGGTAATTTCTACCTCGTTCCACGGATATGTTCCGTCAGCTCGTTCGATTGTCTTTTCGTGACCCTTACCAAGTAGCACCACGGTGTCGGCTGCGTTAGTGACCCGTGTCAGTGCAAATCCAATCGCTTCTTCGCGGTCCAAAATCAAGAACAAATCCTTGTCAATAACCTTGCCCGCTTGCTTGGCGCCACCTGCAATCTGCTGCAGAATGTCGTTGCCATCTACATCTCGGTCATCTTCCTCTGTTAAAATTACCTCGTCACTTAGCCGTCCAGCAATCTCACCCTGCACTGCGCGCTTCGTCTCGTCGCGTCGTCCCGCTGATCCAAATAGTGTAATTAGGCGTCCCTTTGTGGATTTTCGCAGGTCTCCTAGTAGTCGTTCAAACGAATCGGGCGTGTGAGCAAAATCAACAATCACCGTGAACTTTTGCCCTCCCTCAACAACTGTCATACGACCTTCGACACCTTTTAATGCATTGATGCCTTGTTCAATTTGCTTCTTATCAAGCCCCATTTCGCGTCCCACCGCCACCGCTGCCAAGCTGTTATAGACATTGAACTCCCCTGGAATATGACAGTGTATGTTGTAAGAATCACTACCATCAACACTGACGTTAAACTGACTGCCATCGGCGCTCATCTTAACCTTTGACGCACGTAGTTGCCCGTCGTTGATGCCATACGTAACGACATTTTTTGATGCGGACGTAAACGCGTTGGCGTTCGGATCATCGGCGTTAACGATGCCAATCTTGCGACCATGCCTAGCCGCTATTTTGAATAGCCGTACTTTCGCCGCCAGGTATCGTTCAAATGTACCGTGGTAATCCAAGTGCTCGTGTGTGATGTTGGTCATGACAGCAATTTCGTACGGAACACCCCAAACACGATGTTGCGCGAGTGCATGACTGGTCGTTTCGAGTACCACCCAATCAACCCCCGCACGCTTAAAGTCACGCAAGCGCTTTTGCAGTAGTCCCGCCGATAGCGTCGTCATGTGTTGTATCTGCGGCTTGATGTCATCGTCTATACCGTAGGCAACGGTCGACATAAGTCCCGTCTTGATGCCGGACTTAACCAACATTTTATGAATCATAAACGACGATGTTGTCTTGCCATTCGTCCCCGTCACACCAATAATGTGCATGTCGCGCGCTGGAAACCCATAGCGCACATTCATAATGAATGATTCAGCTAGATGACCATACGGTTCAATTTTTTTAAAAAAGCGAGTCGGTATCAGTGATTTAACGATTGTACGGATATTTGCCATATATACATTGTACTGTACGCATGTCTGTTGCGCTTTGAAATTTGCGAATTGTTTTGTAACATTACACTACAGTGACCTGGATCGACCAAGATAACCCAGTTGAATATCTACAGCACTCTGCAGCTATAGCTACGGATATAATCGATCAAGATTTGATAGACGCCATTAGAGAAGCTCGCCCTGGAACCTTTACTCCTCTTGGCAGCAGGACGTCGGATGATGTTGAAGGTGGTGAAGTTTTCCTTGGCATTAACAAATACAGCGACCTTCTTTCACGACCAGAACGACATCTGGCCGAGATCGCGACAGTTGAAACTCTTATTCGCCGCAACCCGACTCTCAGACCACACTTACCTGTCCTTACGCTTGGTGTAATGGATGGCAATTACCCGATGGGGGTGCTGACACAGGATTTTACGAATAATCGCACCGCTTCTCTTGACGAACGCCTCCCACGTGAACCACAGCTGCCTGGTGTTCCGGCGCGTGCCGCTGAGTTGAACAGTCGCATAGTTGCTGCTTTAGAAGGCCAGGTCAATCATTATGCTCTCGACAGAGCATTTGGTGTAACTTGCGGACGACTTGTCTTGTTTAATGTGAGCGATATTGCGCTCAGTCCAGCAACCGTCCAGCCAGCCCTCGCACAAGTGCGCGAACGCCACGCTCTCGCTCGAATCGACATTGCTCAGTAAGTGCTGGTGCCACCTTTCTCAGTAACACCTGCTCACGTTTTACCGTGCACAGGGTCAGACCCTTGCTCAGCTAAGTTTAAGCTTTGGTCGTTGGACATCGTACCGATTCAGTAAATTCACTCTGTCATCACTGTTCTCAAACGGGGGTCGTATGG
>CAZDKN010000104.1:0-667 GCA_964506065.1 uncultured Saccharimonas sp. (SeqCode)
TGACGACGTTAACGAAGAATTGATAGCCAATAATCTGTATGGTCCAGAGATTCCACCTGTTGATATCATTGTCCGAACAAGTGGCGAACAGCGCCTCAGTAACTTTATGCTGTGGCGCGCAGCCTATAGCGAACTACTTTTTTTGGACAAGTTTTGGCCAGACATGACAAAAGGTGACGTGACGGATATACTAAAAGAATACAGTAACCGCCATAGGCGATTTGGGGGATAGATGGAACTAATTTTTGGGATTTTCTTGGGGCTTGTTATCTTAGTACTACTCGTCGTTTTGCACGAGTTAGGGCACGCGATTGTTGCGAGGCGCAATGGTGTTGTTGTCGAGGAGTTCGGTATTGGCTTTCCGCCACGAGCGTGGAGTCGCAAGCTAAAGAACGGAGTATTATTTAGCCTGAACTGGCTGCCCCTCGGAGGCTTTGTCAAGCTAAAGGGTGAGCATGATTCGGCTGATAAAAAGGGTGATTACGGCGCTGCAACGTTCTGGCAAAAAACAAGAATCTTGCTTGCGGGGGTTCTCATTAACTGGGTAACCGCGGCTGCTATCCTGACTGTTCTAGCCGTAACTGGTTTGCCAAAAATTCTTCCAGATCAGTTTGCTATTGCAAGCGATACAAGCGCCGTCAAGCAGCCGGTTGAGATTACAGCACTC
>CAZDKN010000104.1:677-2128 GCA_964506065.1 uncultured Saccharimonas sp. (SeqCode)
GATTATCCTGCGGATAAAGCAGGCTTAAAAGCAGGGGACAAGATCTTGCGCTTCGATGGTCGCGAAGTACCTAGTCCTCAGGCGCTTATTGACCAGACAAAAACGCTTGCAGGCGACAAAGTGGAGATCGTTTATAGCCGAGACGGTGTCGAATCTCTCGCTACAGTTACTCTTCGTGGTGATACGAGCGGGCAGTTGTTTGGAGCAGGTCTGGGCCAGCGAGAACTAACAAAAGCCACATGGTCAGCGCCCATTGTTGGCGTTGTCACTACTGCACAGTTTACGTGGGCGACGTTACAGGGCCTAGGAGAGCTGTTAGCTAACTTGGTGAGCGGTATTATATTGCAATTCAGTCCTGATCAAGCCACCCGTGTGACAGGTAGCGAAAATCTTAAACAAGCAGGTGATAGTGTGAGTGGACCTATTGGTATTTTAGGAACCATTTTCCCGGCTGCTGAAAAAGCAGGTCCAACTCAGCTGCTTTTCCTCACCGCGATTATATCCCTCACGTTGGCGGTTATGAACGCGCTACCAATCCCTGCCTTAGACGGTGGGCGTTGGTTTGTCATGACACTCTTTAGACTGATTAAAAAACCGCTCACAAAGGCACGTGAAGAAAAAATTCAAACCACAGGCTTTCTCATATTAATAGGGTTAATAATATTGGTAACGATTGGTGATGTCACGAAACTCCTCTAACGACACAGTAGACCAGCAGCCCCGACGTCGCATGCGACGTACGTGGCTAATGGCGATTGTACTACCGCTGTGGGTGTTGGTAAGTTTCTTACTAGCACAGCAACTTGTTATCGCTTTGATATGGTTGCTACGAGGTTTAGATGTACCGTTAGGGTCACTCAACGAAAGCGTTCTCACGACAGTGCTTGCGGCTGTTATATACCTGGTCACAATAGCACTCGTTATCGGCGTCCCGAGACTAGCCAAAAAGCAGCGAGTGACGGCAGAGGAAATTGGACTACATCGTTTGCCTCTATGGAAAGATATCCTGATGGCGCCAGCGGGCTTGATCGTCTATGTCATCCTTTCGGCAGTACTGATGCTGCTAGCGACGTTATTACTACCAGCATTTGACGCCAATCAAGCACAGGATACAGGGTTTACGGGCTTGAGCGTGCAGTACGAATACCTTTTGGCGTTCGCGACGTTGGTTGTGATCGCACCTGTGGCCGAAGAGGTGTTGTTTCGTGGATATTTGTTCGGCAAGCTGAGAAAGTTTGTCCCTGTATGGGTCGCTATTGTTGTGACGAGTATACTGTTTGGTTTGATACACGGGGCATGGAACCTTGCAATTGATACGTTTGCACTCAGCATCATACTGTGTCTGCTACGCCTCACTACAGGTAGTTTGTGGGCGCCGATACTATTGCATATGACCAAAAACGGCATTGCGTTTTATATTCTCTTTGTAAGTCCGTTGCTTTGATGTTATA
>CAZDKN010000105.1:0-2096 GCA_964506065.1 uncultured Saccharimonas sp. (SeqCode)
AATCTAGCCACATATCCCATTCTGGATGGATGTGATCGACAGCCAAGTATTCCATCAGTGTTGCGAAGCTTTCGTTTAGCCATAGGTTGTTCCACCATCGCATTGTTACCAGGTTGCCAAACCACTGGTGTGCCAACTCGTGGGCTATGACGGTTGCAACGTATTGTTTGCTGCTAATACTGATTGTTGCGGGATCTGCCAAGAGAGTTGTCTCGCGATAGGTAATAAGCCCCCAGTTTTCCATGGCACCATATGAAAAGTCCGGGAGTGCAACGTGGTCTGATTTGGGTAGAGGATATTCAGTGTCGAAGTACTCTTCGTAGTAATCGATCGCTTTGGTTGCCATGTCGAGCGCGAAATCAAAACTCTCCGATGGTTGCGCAGGAGTTGCCCATACGTTGACTTCGATGCCACGTTTTGTCTTGGCTGATTTTTTGTGTAACTCACCTACAACCCACGCAACAAGATAAGTGCTCATCCGAGGAGTGGTTTCAAAGCGTGTTACTAGCCGTTCATTTTCGTGTGATTGCTTGGCGACAGGCATATTACCAAGTATAGTGACGCCTTCTTCGGTAGTGAGCGTAATGTCGAAAGTCGCCTTTGCTTCTGGCTCGTCAATACACGGAAATGCTTCGCGAGCGTAGTGGCTTTCAAACTGTGTAACGAGTAATTGCTTTTTAACGCCTTCATGCTGAAAATAGCAGGGGTAGATACCATGCATGCCGTCTGTAATATCGCCACTGAATGAAACTACGACGATATGTGGTCCTGGTACTAAGTCTTTGTGTGTGATGGATAGTTCGTCGTTTTTTCCGTGTTTGAATGCTGCATTCTTGCCATCAAATGTCACGGTGTGCACTTTAAGATGTTTTGCATGTAAACTAACCGCCTTGGCGCCCGTGGTTGAGGTGCCAGTAACCGTGACGGTACCTTCAAAAACTCTTTTCTCTCGATCAAGCTTGATTGAAAGGGAATAATTCTCAGGAATAAACTGGTCTACCAGTCTTTTTACAATCTGCATATATTTTATTGTAACAGAGACTTAGCAAGAGGTTGGTATTGAATAATATAGTATTATATGATATAATAAAAAGATAATGATCAGGCCTGGATCGCTCAGTACCGAAAAGGAAAGCGTTACCTTGCGACGCTTGGATATTGAAGATGCTACAGCGTACTTTAAAACAATCGATAACGGTCGCGAACATCTTGGTCGCTTCGGGGAAATAATATCAGAGAAGTACCCTAATCTTCAGTCAGTCGAAGAGTCGATTCTTGTTCCAGATCCGCCAGATAAATGGCGCTTAGGAATATGGGACGATGAAACACTTGTAGGAAGTATTAATCTTACTCCTAGACCACGCGGCGAAGCGGAGATTGGTTATTGGGTGGGTGCAGAATATGTAGGTCACGGGTATGCGACAACAGCTACTAGAGCGCTCACACAGTTTGCACGGGACAAGTTCTCGAACCTGAAGGCCAAAGTGCGACAAGACAACGTTGCGAGTAAAAAGACACTCATTCGCAGTGGGTTTGTTACCTTTTCGCGAGTACATGCTGACCAAGGTGTGTTTGAACTTTTACGATTCGACCACACGGAAGCAACGAACGCCCTAGACACATCTACCGTATAATCAAAGTACATGTCAAACACCTATCGACTGCGACGTTTTATAACAGTAGTGATACTGCTATTATCCGTAGGTAGTATTTTCGCTTTTAATACATTCTCGTCTTCTGAAGTCCCAGATAAAAGTTCAACCGTCATAAAGCAGTCTAGCTCTGATGTGGAACTTGCCGTTGACGCACTCCAAGACATAGCCATTAAGGGACGTGCCCCAAAGACGGACTATTCGCGCGAACAATTCGGCTCGGGATGGACAACAAAAGACGGTTGTGACACGCGCAATATCATTCTTAATCGCGATCTTCAGGACGTACAGCTTGATGAGTCGTGCCATGTCACCAGAGGTGTTTTACACGATCCTTACACAGGAAAAACGATTCAATTCGTCCGAGGCAGCAACACGAGCGGGGACGTTCAGATAGATCATGTCGTCGCATTATCGGATGCTTGGCAAAAGGGAGCACAACTG
>CAZDKN010000106.1:0-2044 GCA_964506065.1 uncultured Saccharimonas sp. (SeqCode)
TTGTCGTCTCGGCAATGAGTGCGGCGAATTTGGACTTTTCGGACCATGTTAGGTCAAGTGATTTTGCGAATTCGTCAATGACAACGAACCCGATGTTATGGCGGGTGTTATTATATTTCGATTCAGGGTTGCCCTGTGCGAGTATAAGCTTCATATACTTATTGTACTGCTATTTAGGAGTATCAGATTGCTTTGCAAGTTTTTCTTGCTCTTCTTTGTATTTTTTGGTTACAGGCTGTTTGCCTTCGGCGACGCGGGCTTTGTTGGCTTTGATCTGTTTTTCGTCACGGAAGCTGAGGCGGATCGGGGTCCCTGCAAAGTTGAACACTTCACGGATATGGCGCTCTAGGTAGCGTTTATACGACCAGTGGATGAATTTTAGGTTGCTGCCGTAAATTACGAACCAAGGTGGCGAAACGTCTGTTTGTACCATATAACGAAGCTTTGGATGAGTATTTTTGAGTCCAGCTGGCGGGTGGCGCTGAATAAGTTTTTGTAACAAATCGTTTAGAGCACGGGTTTTTAGTTCTTGATGGCGACGTGCATCGATATCAAGTGCTAGGTCAAATAATTTAGTGACGTTCTGACCGGTTACACTGCTAGTGAAAATAAGCGGTGCCCAAGGCGTGAATTTAAACGTGTTGGCAATTTTTGGCGCCAAGTCATCACGCGTATAGGCATCCTTGCCTTCAACGCTGTCCCATTTGCTGACAACAATCACCATTCCCTTGCCTGCTTCGTCGATGATACCAGCAAGGCGCTGATCAAGTTGTGTGTTCAATTCGTTCGCATCGAGGAGTAAGAAACAAATATCTGATTCTTCAATGGCCTGAAGCGTACGGAGTACACTGAATTTCTCGATCCCTACCTCTTGCTTGCCGGGTTTGCGCATACCAGCGGTATCCAGGAATTCAATGTCACGCGCGCCGTAACGAAGCATGATGCGGTTGACGTCACGAGTTGTACCAGCGATGTTGGCAACGATTGCCTGTTGTTTGCCTGCTAGGGTGTTGAACAAATAACTTTTACCAACGTTTGGACGACCAATCAAGGAAACGCGCAAGATATCATCAGGAACTTCCTCGCTTTTGGCGGGAATAAGCTCAACGACCTTATCTAAAGTCTCTTCAATGCCTTGGCTGTGTTCGGCACTGGTACGGATAATTTCTTTGATGCCCAGGCGTTTGAACTCGTCAACTGGGAGGCTTTCTTTGAGGTCTGCTTTGTTGGTAAGTAGTATGACTGGCTTTTTGCTACGGAGTGCTTTTTTGGCAACTGTGCGGTCCTGATCACTGACATACTGGGTGCTGTCGACAACGACCAAAATAACGTCTGCTGCTTCGGCCGCCTCTGTAATTTGCTCTTGGATTGATGCTTCGAACTCGTCTGCAGCATCTTTTAGCCCTGCGGTATCAACAACCCAGAACTGGTGGTGCTTGTATTCGACACGACCCAGGACGTTGTCACGAGTTGTCCCAGCTTCGCGGGCGACAATCGCTTGCTGTGAGCGGACTAAACGATTAAAAAGCGAACTCTTACCGACGTTCGCTTGACCAATAATCGCAACCGTTGGGAGTTTTGAAGCCATAACTAACGGTAATTATAACAGAGGTGATTGTTTTTTGCGAGCATAAGCGTCAACCGATTGAGATAGTTGATATAAATTAGTTTTTATATTATTATATGTCCTACGCTTTTCCGTTTGTCCGACCAAGGAATGAGGATCGAATGACAGTAGTTCGTACGCGTTCGGATGACCACACGGTTTGTCGGGTTTTAGCCTGACTGCCCAGGAGGTCCTGACGCGCAGGATCAGTCGTGCTTACGTTGGCACCGAGCTCGGTTACGAGTTCCAGCTGTACGTTGGCCGAGAAGGTATCTTTTGGCGAGTGTCGTCGAGGGGGCCTCCCCCGACGAAAACTTTCCAGAAGGCCATGTCTGGCTCTCAAAAGACCAGACAGAGCTGAGTGTGGGACTCGAGATTGAGTTTCATCAGAGCGAGCCGTACCTTCGGGTTATAGAGTTCGTCATCAGCTACATCGAG
>CAZDKN010000107.1:0-2033 GCA_964506065.1 uncultured Saccharimonas sp. (SeqCode)
CTAGTGACACCTGCAGGCACAACAAACGTATCAGTGCCCTGAGTGTTGTATAGCTGACCAGTAAAGGAAGTGCCACCAACAGAATATATAAAACCACCAGTTGCGACTGTGCCTGCACCCCAAGAGGCGGTCGGCAAGCTGGTTGTCGTGTCCCATGTGTCAAAACGGGCGCCCGTGGTGCGACCTTTCTCTATCAAACTTTCGTCAATGTTGAAGTTGATGTTCGTTTCGTTGTTACCGTACATAAACTGTTGAGCAGAAGCCACATAAATACTCGGGTCGATAGAAAGGGGATAGTCAGCTTTCTCAAGGCCTGAAGCCGTGACGGTGAGGGAATCGCCAACAAGTGTATACTTTGCCAGGACATTTGAGGTCTTGTCATCAGGTTCAACCACGATTGGACGAGGGATCATAAATAGCAGCGTGTCTTTCTCGGCGTTCTTGCGTGCTTCTTCGAGTAGTTTGGCGTCGGCTTCTGTTCCAGCGCTAATATTGCTGCTGAGCAGAGTGTTACCGTATATGCCGATTCCTCCATCGGACTCCATTCGTGCTACTAAGCCATCGCCTAGTCCCAGTGTGTACTCAAAAGAAGCCAAGTCACTAGTTGCCCGCGATAAGATAATATCTTCCTTGACACCACTGGCTTGCATCGTATATACAACCCAACCCTTACCGCTAGAAAGTGGATAGACAATACGATTTGCATTCTGCTTGCCGTCCATGACGCTAAACTTTGGTGTCAAGCTAAAACTAATTTTGTTGATAGCGTCAGTGACGGTAACGCCCTTCTTTGCATCAGTGTGTGCTGTAGCCGACACGAGACTGGCGCCTGTTTGAATATTTTCGGCACTTTCAAGGCTTTGACCATTATTGAAAGAGAATTGTCGCGCAATAGGGTCGTAGGCGAGTTTGTCTGCAGCTGCTTGGTTGATTGCAGGGAGGAGCGCCTCTGATCTCCCGAGCGCGTACGTAGTCTGAGTAAAGAAAGGCTGCAAAATATTAAAAATCTCTGCAATGAGGATAATGCCTACGGCGGACAGTATACCTATACGTACTTTTGGTCGCCTAAGTATTTTGGCTAACCGTGATCGCAGACGACTAATCTTTACCATGGTTACCTATTACTAAATGTGAAGTTAAGGTTACCAACGTACGCATTGGCATTCTGGCTTGATATAACATTTATCTTGAACACAATACTATTGCCTGGCAAGAACCCACATGTCGAAGGGTCTGCTGCGCCAGTCGCAATACCAGTTTGCCACGACGACACGACCCCCGATGAAATAGCTACAGAAGAGCCACACGCTGTTAAGCCAGTCGTAGAGTCATTGCGGTATACCTGGTAATCAACGGTTGAGTTGGCGCTGTCAGTACGTCCCATGATTGACGTTTCTCCAGAGGCAAAGCTCTTGAATGTGGTTGGCAGTTGATAGGTCACATAGATACTGTATGTCTGAGCGCTTGCTTGAGGGGATGTCCATTTGTAAAAGTTGTAGGTCTCGTTTGAGCCACAAATGGTCGGCTGACTTGACGAGCCGTCGTTGATATTAAGTGTGTCAGAACAGATATCAGAAGTCATGGTACCAATGCCTGTACCATGCAGGACAGCGTTATTGAATTCTGGAGATATTGTTACGATGTTGTCTGGGGATGACCCACAAGCGCCCCATCCATCTGCTTCGTAACACTGTAACTTACCAAGACTAGTATCGTAGTACATCGATCCTAATAATGCCTCGTTGTCTCCAGCAATTGGTGCTGACGCTCCCTTGTCGAGAGTTAAAAGTGTAGTTGGTCCACCATTGACGCCACCACCGATCTGAATATTGGGGGTTGTACTAGAGGCAAGCGTCATTGAAAAGCCGTCAACTGCAAACGTTCTTACACCGGATGCCGTTTCGACAAAATATACATGTGGGTTGGTCGCGGCGTTAGCATCCGTCGTTATATAACACGTAATTTTTGTCCAGTCGGTTGTCGTAACAGTTTGGGTGTTGTAGTCAACACAGTCAACGTAGTTAGAAGCTGTC
>CAZDKN010000108.1:0-2016 GCA_964506065.1 uncultured Saccharimonas sp. (SeqCode)
ATCTTCGGCAATCAGACGGTCGCTCACTGTCACTCGGTGTGGTATACCGATTAGTTCGCTATCAGCAAATTTTTCACCTGGACGGACGTCTCGATCGTCATACAGTACAGTAACGCCCTTACTGGTTAGCTGTTCGTATAGATCATCTGCCTGCTTGACTGCCGCTTCATCACCAATACGTACCAAGTAAACTTTGGCTGGGGCAACATTCTCTGGCCACACAAGGCCCTTATCATCAGCAAAATGCTCAGCGATAAGCCCCATTAAACGACTTGGACCGATTCCATAGCTGCCCATAATGACTTTTTTGCTACTGCCGTCTTCGTCGGTAAACGTTAGGTCAAGCGCATCACTGTATTTGGTGCCTAGGGTAAAGATATTACCAACTTCTACTGCAGTCTTTTCGACCAGCTCTTCTTTGGCAATGCCGAGATTTTCAAGCACCTCATCGTTAAATACTTCTTCGTTAATAGCAATCCTCTTGCCTTCGTGGACATATATTTTGTCTTCACCAACTGGGCTAATTGTCTGAAATTCATGACTGTATTTTGAAAAACTGCCACCGCTTGCAAACGTTTTATAAGTCGACGCGCCTAGGCCCAACCGATCATAAATACGCAAATACACATCGCTGATTTTTTCATAGAAAGCATCGTGCTCTTCTTGTGTTCGACTAAAACTATACAGATCTTTCATCCAAAACTCGCGACCACGCATCAACCCAGACTTTGAACGCAGTTCATTACGGAACTTGATCTGAAACTGATATGGATATACAGGTAGGTCTTTGTAGCTGTGAATGAAGTTCTTCATCAGCTGTGTCAGCGGTTCTTCGTGTGTTGGTGCCAATCCAACTTCGCTACCACCAGCCAGTTTCGTCTTGAACCATACGTCGATCACGTCGTCGCTCCAACGCCCGCTTGTTTCCCAGACGTCCTTTTGTTGCAAAGCGGTCATGCTCACTTCGTTGCCACCTATTGAGTTCATTTCCTCGCGAATGATAGCGATGATATTGTCTAGGACAATTTTACCTAGCGGTAGATACGTGTACACCCCTGCCATTTCTTTGTTAATAAAGCCCGCCCGAATTAACAGCTGCGCATTCTTTGAGACCTCATCGCTCGGTGCTGATTTGCTTGTTTTGGTAAATAGATTAGAAATTCTCATATCAATTAGTCCTTATTGTACAATCTCGGTTCCAGATTTGCCAGTCAAGAGATCTGTAATTGGTTTATTAGCGTTTCCTATGTAAGTTGCAATATTGTGTCTGAGTGCAATGCGTGCAGCAGTTAACTTAGTAGCCATGCCACCAGTACCAAAATCTGTCTTTGTTGTGTCGACATATTGCTCTGCCTCGACAAGGGACAGGCGACCTATCGTACGTTGCTTCGGTGTGCCGAAACCCTCCTGAACACCGTCTTGGTCTGTAAGCAACACTAAACGACGAGCGTTAATGCTGACAGCCACCAGAGCTGCAAGCCTATCGTTATCGCCGAGTGTTATTTCCTCACTTGTGATAGCATCATTCTCGTTGACGATAGGCACCGCCCCCATTGCCCATAAGGCCGTGAGCATGTCAGTCAAAGTCTGAACGTTCTCTGGTACCTCAAGTTCGCGGGCTGTTAGCAACACTTGACTAGCTGTTAACTCGCCAGCAAAAGCTTCATCCCACCTCCCCATTAAGCCTACTTGACCAATTGCAGACAGCGCTTGCAACTTGGTCGTATCTTTTGGGCGAACCTCTAGACCTTTCTTTCTTACCCCAAAGCCAATCGCACCGGACGTAACTAGTGCTACCTCGTGCTCGTCAGAAAGGTCTTTCACTCCTGTAGCAACCGTCTCAAATGTTCTCCTTGGTTGTTCGTTGCCCGTTAGTAACGAGCTGGTTCCCACCTTAATAACAATTCGCTGTTTCATAAGTTTTCCCTGTTATATGAATTGATAAAAATAGAATATAGAAAAGACTACCGGCTAAGCGGAGTTACAAAGATTAAAACAGGGGTTAATCTTGTCATA
>CAZDKN010000109.1:0-1986 GCA_964506065.1 uncultured Saccharimonas sp. (SeqCode)
ACGATATAGCAAAAAACGGCAAATCTCCAAAATAATGTAGGTTGTCGGCCGCGCCAGACCGTACAAAAAAACCGTAAATGATCAGAATAATGGGAACAATCAACCCGGCGTAACGGATTGCGTTTGCTGCTTGCGGCGTGTAACTCGGTCCACCCTTATACATCTTATGCTTAATTATACACGGTTCGACGCCTGAGCATAGAGAGAGTTATATCGAGGGGTTCTCAAGCTTTAGCGCCCGACGATGAACGCGGTAGTCAGGGTCAGCCTGAGCGACAAGCTGCCAAAACTCTGGTGAATGGTTCATGTGTTTTGTGTGTGAGAGTTCGTGAATAATCACATAATCTATCAGTTCAAAAGGCAATTTCATAAGCGCGATATTAAGACTTATCGTGCCAGTACTACTGCAACTTCCCCACCGTCCGCTGGCGTGCGAAAATCGTACTTTTTCATACCTAAGCCCTAGCTTTGTTGACAGATACGACAGGCGTTTTGGGAGGTAACTCTTTGCCTCTAGACGGAGTGCACTAATTGTTGCGTCTCGGACGGCGCGTGCCACGCTAGGATCGATTAGTGACTTGCCGGGAGGTAAACTGACTTCAATACGTTGGCTGCGACGCGAGACCTTTAGCGTAGTTGACTCTGACGGGATGATTCTCAGTGTGTGGCTCTTACCTACTTGCATGCCGTCTTGGTACTGTTCGCTCGCAGGAGCTTGGGCTAGTATAGAGCGCAGTTCGTGACGAGAAGTCTTTAGCAAACGTTTTACCAGGAACATTGGTGCGTAAAGTGGCAATGAGGCTCGTAGCGTTCCGTCAGGCGCGACCCGTACACGCACTTGTGTAGCTCTTGCGCTGCGACGCACTGTTATTTTACCGAATTCTTCATCTTGAATGATCATGTGACTGACCTTTCTTAGCGGACGACGATATGGCGTCCTCCACTAGCGGGGCGCTCAGGAATTGCCTCGGCGGACCGCCCTTCAGCCAAACGTTTTAAAACAATTTTAAGCTGACTAGCATATGTGTGCTTACCGCTGATAACGATAGCCTTTTCAGCCACATTCGGTGGTGTAAAACGCTTGAGCGCTGCGTCGAACTGATCGCTTGATAGTGCTGGCGTCCCTTTTTGTGCTTTAGTAGCACGCTGTTTTGCTGAGATAGATTCTGTCTGCACCCACACGAGTAACGGATTATAACCATGCGCTCGCGCAGCTTTTGCTAACTCCAAACGGTGACTTCGCGTATCGCTCGCACCTTCATAAATAATAGTTTGGTTTGTTTTAAACAACTGCTCTAGCAGATGTTTTGTTAAACGAGTGCTCGACTCGTCTGTGGCATTAGCGCCGGTGAGTGAAGCTATTTGTTGAGCACTGACGTAAGGGGCACTGAAAGTCGATGCAAAATGTTCAGCAAAAAAGGTTTTGCCCGATCCGGGAATTCCAACCATAATAATCAGATGTGGTGAGGCTAGGTTCAGCGGCTTCATATACTGTCATTATAACAAATCTATGCTCATAAGAGTACAGATTAGGTTACAAGCTCGTTCAGACGGTTAAGACGGATGGCGTCTTTTACTTCCTTGGCAAGTCGCTGACCAACGCTCATATTGTCTCCGTAAAGATATCCAGTGTACGGAGTGAACATGGTACCCGGACTGCCTGGAATACGCATGCTGACGTCAAAGACAACGAATTCTTCTTTAGGAGGACCAGCGGTAACGGCACCCTGTAATGCGAATGGCCCGATAATACCTGGAGCATAGTTCTCTTTGGTAGATCGTACAAAGCGCTCACCTGCTAAGAACGATTGCTCCAGCAGGGATTCTTTTATAGTGACACTTTGGTGGCCGTTTTCGATGAATTTGGGCTCGACGTGTTTTAGTACCTCAATTTGCTGTGGTGCTGTCAGACGAAGCAACCCGTCCAAATTGGTTTGGCGACGAGTATCGGTACCCAGTAGCTCAAGTTCACCAGTGAGTGGCGAA
>CAZDKN010000110.1:0-1947 GCA_964506065.1 uncultured Saccharimonas sp. (SeqCode)
ATTGAACAAACAAGGTGGCAGCACGCTTGTTATTGTGACGCACGACGAAGACTTGGCTGCAAAATGTGACATGAAGATATACATCGTAGACGGCAAAATTAAGCGCATTGTTGGAGGTAAGAAATAATGAAAACTTTTGATATCATCAGACGTGCTGGACGTAGTTTAAAACACGCCAAGGCCCGGACTATTTTGACAAGTTTAGCGATTGCGGTTGGAGCGTTTACGCTGACTCTCGCTATTGCCGCGGGGGAGGGAGCTCGTCAGTATGCAAATACGCTGCTGACAACCAACATTGACCCGCAAGTACTGGCGATTGCCAAAAATAAAGCGTTTTTTGAAGGCGGTCAAGCAGGACCGCAGGAGTACCGAGAGGACACCGACTTATTTGCGCGTCCAACTGGTAACCCTGTTGCGCTTTTGAGCCAAGACGACATTGATAAGATTGCAAGTCGTGACGATATTGCAGTTGTTAACCCTTCATATTCAATTACCGCAGAGTATATTACTCGACCTAATCAAAAGAAGTACACAGTGGACGTTATTCAGTACGACACTGGGGTAACGCAAACGGTTGCTGCTGGGGAGTTGCCAGAGCTAAGATCTTCGATTACTGACGAGCAAATTGCCATACCAGAGGCGTATGTTGAGTTACTTGGGTTTTCTAGTCCCCAAGATGCAATTGGGAAAAAACTGACGATTCACTTGGAACGCACACCGAACGTAACTCAGCAACAGGTCCAAGCGGCGCTTGCACAGGGTACTGAGGCGTTGGCTAGTTTAAGCGCGGTACAGGAGAAGGACTATACCTATACTGTTGTAGCTGTGGTTGGCAAATCGGCTACCTCACTAACACCCGCTACCAATGTCCAGGTAAGTGATGCGTCGGCACGTGCAATGTCAGAGTTCAGCACAGAAGGCACGAGTAGTTATAAGAAGTACTTTATTGCAACCGCGAGTGTCAAAGAAGGCATTGACCCTGCAGTTGTTAAGGAAGCGCTTGTCAAAGAGGGCTACGGAGTCCAGACAGCCAAAGACCTGCAAGCGCTGTTGTTCACGATTGTGAATGTGCTGCAAGGGATCGTATTTGGGTTTGGCATCCTGGCGCTTATTACGAGTGTGTTTGGCATCATCAATACACAGTATATCTCTGTACTTGAGCGTACCCGCGAGATTGGACTGATGAAAGCGCTTGGTATGCGCGGCCGTCACGTGAGTCGATTGTTCCAGTTTGAGGCGGCTTGGATCGGGTTCTTGGGCGGCATTATTGGATCAATCCTAGCGGTGGTTGCCGGTCTGGTGCTTAACCCATGGATTACAGAGATGTTGACACTGGGTGACGGTAATTACTTGTTGGTATTCCAGCCGATTCCGATTGCAGTACTGATTGTCATTCTTGTCATCATTGCAATGTTGGCGGGTTACTTCCCAGCCCGTCGTGCGGCAAAACTTGATCCGATTGAAGCGCTCCGTACTGAATAACACTAGGGTGTAAAAATGCGCAAACGGACGTCGTTACCTGACTTGAGCCGGTAAAGCGCCTCTGCTGCTCTAACTTCTTGGTCAATTTCTGCACGTGCCTGAGGGAGCACTTGTTCGTATGAATCGATCACTAGATCTGGACGACCGTGCAAGCCCCCTTCGACAGACAAGGACACGTAGGGAATACCTGCCTCCAGTGTTGTTTGTTGGAATTGTTGCTCAGATCGAACCAGGTCGATTACCTCATCATCAGCCGGATTAGACGAGCTAATATACACTATGACGGGTGTAGGGTGACGATCGGACGGTAAATTACTGATTGTCTCATCTATATCAATAGATGTACCTAGTGTGTATTGATCAATAATGACAGACGAAGAAACGCGCTTTATATAGGTCATATCACCAGGTATGTTTTCGTTGACGATGTGACGAGCAATTGAACTGTATTGTAGCTCCAGACCT
>CAZDKN010000111.1:0-530 GCA_964506065.1 uncultured Saccharimonas sp. (SeqCode)
ACCCCGCCAACCCAGTAGTAGTGGCGCCTACAACCGACAGCAATACTGATCAGATCAAATTAGCTCTCGACGCCACGCTCTGCGGATTCGTCGTACTCGATCACGACCGCAAAGTATCGTACGCTAACAAAGCCGCGCCGATTCATATTGACTCCAACAACGTCAAGTCACTCAACTTGCTTTTCACTGGTACAGACACGTTAGAATCGTGGCTCGACGACTGCGAGCAACACGCTGTGCACGCCGAACATATCTGGACACGCATCGCAGATCGTTTGCCCGAAGAAGAGGGCAGGCGGTTCTTTGATATCATTGCGTCATACGATAAAGGCTCGACGCACGAGACAGTTTTGACATTAGTTGACCGTACGTCTACCTACGACGTCAGCGAACAAGATCTTGATTTCATCGCTTTTGCTGCGCATGAGCTGCGTGGACCGATTACTGTTATCCGCGGCTATTTGGACGTTCTGGAAGAGGAATTAAGTAGTGTACTAGAACCTGATCAGCACGAACTCTTCCGCCGCCTG
>CAZDKN010000111.1:540-1936 GCA_964506065.1 uncultured Saccharimonas sp. (SeqCode)
CAACCGCTTGTCTGGATACATCAACAACATCCTCAACACGTCGCGCTATGACCGCCGCCATCTGAAAGTTCACTTGGCAGAAGACACTCTGGCGGGTATTTACGACATGATCAAAGACGACATGGAACTGCGTGCCAGCGCACAGAACCGCTTGCTCAGCGTAGCGATTCCTACTGATTTGCCGACAATCGCAGCCGACCGCGCCAGCATCAGCGAAGTCCTTGGTAACCTCATCGACAACGCTATCAAATATAGTAACGAAGGCGGAGCAATTAATGTCACGGCAGCGGTTCGTGGCGATTTTGTCGATGTGTCAGTCGAAGACCACGGTATTGGTATGCCAGGCAACGTTGTCAGTAATTTGTTCCAAAAGTTCTATCGTTCACACCGATCACGCGAAACAGTCGCAGGCACAGGTATTGGATTGTACATCAGCAAAGGTATCATCGAATCGCACGGTGGTAATATCAGCGTCCGCAGCGAAGAAGGCAGGGGATCGACCTTTACCGCGTCACTGCCAATTTATTCGACAGTTGCAGCTAAACTAGCAACAGGCGATAATAGTAACGAAGGCCTCATCGAACACGGCAATGGCTGGATTAAAAACCATTCGATGTATAGGGGATAATTAGATGGCAAGTAAAACAGTTCTATGTATCGAAGACGACCGCTTTATCGGCGAGATGTACGTCCGTAGCCTGAAAAAGGCTGGATATGACGTTGACTGGGTTGTTGACGGCAATGATGGGCTGATTACCGCTCGTAACAAACCTTATGACGTAATTCTACTTGACCAGATGCTACCCGAACGCCGCGGCAGCGAAATATTAGAGGCACTTCGTGGCGGGGCAGAGGACCTCATCCCTAAATCAAAAGTGATTGTCCTAACAAACTTTGAACAAGACGACGCCTCACGTACTGCTATGCAAAAGCACGCCGACGCGTACTTAATCAAAGCCGAGATTACGCCCAAGAAATTGATTGAAATCATCCAGCAGCTCGACGCTACTGCGCCCGCAGCCTAGACCTTATCTGCCAGTTGCTTTAGCTGGTCTTTGCACCACCACGACCATACGTCGTCTGTGTCTGCCGTTGCTTCGGCTACAAACGCATCCCAGCTCATCCAGCGGTATTCGGCGACTTCATCAGGGTTCGGTTGCACGTCACTAGTCGCCTTGGCAAAGTATACTGGGCAGAATTCGTTCTCGATAATGCCATTGTAGGGTGGAGTCTGGTATCGATAGTTTGGTAGCTCAACTTTTATATCCTCGGCACTCATACCTAACTCGTCGTTCAAACGCCGTACGATTGCTGCTTCAGGTGCCTCACCTGGTCCTGGATGTCCACACACGCTATTCGTCCATACTCCTGGCCATACTTTCTTGGTCTCGGCACG
>CAZDKN010000112.1:0-1923 GCA_964506065.1 uncultured Saccharimonas sp. (SeqCode)
GAATCTGTAATACGATCCGCATACATTAGTACTCGACCCTCAAGATGTCGTGCTGCGCGACCAATTGTCTGAATAAGTGCATTACTGCTGCGCAGGAAACCTTCCTTATCAGCGTCCATAATGGCTACCATGCTAACTTCTGGCAAATCTAGCCCTTCACGAAGGAGGTTAATTCCCACAAGCACATCATAGACACCGCTTCGTAAGTCTTTCAAAATATCACCTCGCTCCAGCGTGTCGACTTCACTGTGAATATACGCAGTCTTGATATCAATTTCTTGCAAGTACGTTGAAAGATCTTCTGCCATTCGCTTTGTCAGTGTTGTCACCAGCACTCGTTGATTCTTGGCAGTCCGAGCTCGGATTTCGGCAACAAGGTCATCAATTTGACCCTTCGTCGGGCGAATCGTAATCTCGGGATCAATCAGACCAGTCGGGCGAATAACTTGCTGCGCAGGCTTCGGACTATGTGCGAGTTCGTAGTCACCAGGTGTCGCCGAGACGTAAATCGCTTGATTGATATGACGATCAAACTCAGCAAAAGTGAGCGGTCGATTATCAAGTGCACTCGGCAAACGGAACCCGTAATCAACCAGCACCTCTTTGCGCGCACGGTCACCGTTGTACATACCTCGCACTTGCGGCAACGTCATATGACTTTCGTCGACAAGCAATAAAAAATCATCCGAAAAATAATCCATCAATGTCGCCGGCTGCTCCCCAGGTTCGCGATTTGTTAAGTATCGGCTGTAATTCTCGATACCTTTGACAAACCCTGTCTCTTCTAACATTTCAATGTCGTACTTAGTACGTTGAGACAGTCTTTGTGCCTCTAGTAGCTTGTCGTTTTTTTCGAAGTATTCTAGACGCTCGGCAAACTCTTCTTTGATCTTTTCGATTGCTACCGCAAGTTTTTCTTTTGGCGTAACGTAGTGACTGCTCGGAAAAATATTCACTTCGTGTGGCTCGGCCAAAATTTCGCCTGTCAGCGGATCAATCCGCGTTAGTCGCTCTACTTGGTCGCCAAAGAATTCAACACGATACGCAGCGTCGCTCCCGGCCGGATATACGTCAACGATATCACCGCGAACTCGGAATGTCCCTCGGTGGAAGTCAATGTCATTGCGCTGATATTGGATATCTGTCAGTAAACGCACGAATTTGTCCTGTTGACGTTTTTCACCAACTTTTACTTCAATTGCCATCGACTCGTACGACTCTGGTGAGCCAATACCGTAGATACAGCTCACGCTGGCAACGATAATCGTGTCTCGTCGCGTGAGAAGTGCCGTCGTGGCAGCGTGTCGTAAACGGTCAATCTCGTCATTGATCTTGCTGTCTTTTTCGATATAAGTGTCACTACTCGCCATATATGCTTCAGGTTGATAATAGTCAAAGTAGCTGACAAAATAATGGACCTCGTTGTCAGGAAAAAACGATTTGAACTCACTGTACAGCTGCGCCGCAAGAGTCTTATTATGAGCCAGCACAAGCGTTGGCACTTGCCTATCAACAATAATGTTCGCCATGGTAAATGTTTTACCACTCCCAGTTACACCTAATAATGTCTGCTCGCGCGTACCTGCGTTCAGACCATCAAGCAACTGCTTGATGGCATTGGGCTGGTCACCAGTTGGCTTATACTCACTCTTAAGACTGAATTTTGTCATACTTATCTATTATAGCAACACTTGTAGGCAGCGCGTGTTACTGAATTGGGTATTTGTCAGGTGAGTATTCTTGATGCTTGCGAAGATCGCCTTCAAATTTATTAATGATACGCAGAATTTTGTCGGTGTCGTCGGTAATTGTGTAGAGTCTTTTATCGTCAGGGCTGATAGTGTGATATTTTTCATCAAGCGAATTTTCGATAAATTTCTCGAGAGGTCGCCAGAATGTTTCACCAACTAGAATGATTGGTGC
>CAZDKN010000113.1:0-1720 GCA_964506065.1 uncultured Saccharimonas sp. (SeqCode)
ATGCAAGGACAACCACAGCAACTGTCAGTACGATAGCAATAGACATAATAACAAGCTTTTTTGAACCACTTTTACGCCTAGCTTTATGACCTGAGTGTGAAGGCTCTGCTGGATGACGTCCCATATTTGACCCTTGATTGACGTGAACTGGTACGTTGTCCATGTACGATTCTCCCCTTACTTCTTACCGTCTCGTTAGAATTAATCATAGCATGAGAAGTATCGATTATCAATCGGTTGCTGGCAGGCCGACGCCTACATACTATATAGTTATGTCAGTGAAGCAACGTATTGGTATATACCCAGGAACATTTGACCCTATCCATCAGGGACATGTTAGTTTTGCGCTACAAGCCCTAAAAGAATGTTCCCTTGATCAGGTTGTGTTCCTACCTGAACCAGCACCACGTGAGAAACATTCAGTCAGTGACATTACCGAACGTACGGCTCTTATCAACGAGGCAATCAAAGACACACAAAAACTATCCCTCTTCAACCCATCATCAACGCAATTTACAGTGCGCGACACTCTACCAGAACTACGCGATCACTTTAGCGACGTTGAACTGACGTTCCTCGTGGGATCAGATATCGTACGGACATTCCCTTATCGATGGCATGATTTAGATGTATTGCTATCAAATGTGTCACTTGCTATCGGAATGCGTGCTGACGATACAAAAGATGATATTGTGTCGATTATTAAACAGCTCGAAGACCAATACAGCATTCCCATACCCTACACTTTTATTAGCACTCCTGATAGTCACCGCGCATCATCACATGTCAGAAATAGTTCCACGCTATCAAGTGATATTTTAAAACAGCAGTTTGGCTCAACCAAGCTTATTATCCTAGATCAGAACTCAGAGTACAGAATAATCAAAACTATAGCCTCTGCCGATAACAGCGTTTTGGAGCTCTCGCTCGTTTCGTTTGACCAACCGAACGTTAATGCCTTTCCTGACGTCCACCAGACAATTCTAGCTGGTGAATCTATTGGTACTGCATACCAAAATGCTGGTATTTTGTTCAAACGAAATGTGACTGCGATCCAGCACGTTACGCTACCCGGCAGCATCGCATCATACTTCAAGTCGCACGAAAAAGCGACTGTCGTTGCAGTAGATATATGTGTTGGTCCCCAGCAAACACACTATTGTAGTATCTTAGAAATTTATAGCCCAGCCGTACGCTGGCCAGAGCCAGAAACGGCAGCTTCACCAACTGTGCCCGCACAGATTAAAGCGTTTGCAAAACTGTTAGAACTACGCGCCCAAAACTCGTAGTACGTTATAGATAACGAAGACTGGCCATATTGCTGCTTGCAAAAGCCCTAGGATAACCTCCCAAAACCCTCCGTCCGTGCGCTGTATAAAGTAAATTGCGGCACCGATGTACGCTAGGAACATAAAACCGGTTGAACCCGCTTTGTTTATAACCTTCACTTTTTTACTGTCGTGACTTGCCATAGTTTCCTCCTACTAAGTATTGTAAATCATAAACGCTACTTTGTTACACTTCAGCCAATCGCACTTTGATGAATTGCTCAATAATATCCCGTGGTAGTGGCTCGCTATGCGGGAAGCGTGCCGTAGATTTGCCGTGGGCGTACTTGGCCGCCAACCTATTGTACGCTTCACTCTTTGTCCTGCCAGGGTACATCCCGATGTGGTTGTTAAATCCTGCAAAGTAAAGTACAAGTTTGTTATCAACAAAG
>CAZDKN010000114.1:0-1717 GCA_964506065.1 uncultured Saccharimonas sp. (SeqCode)
TTGTTCGGCCGTTGGTTGTCGTTATAGCGACAGCAATCACCCTATGGGGGCTGTCACTGTGGACTGAAGGCTTAGCGTGGGGAGAAGTAGTCGTCTGGAGCGCTCTTTTGTACGCTTTGGCATACACGCTGTTTGCTTGGTTGTGTCGGTTCAACGCGACCACTCCAGTTGTATTTGTGTCACTGGTTATTGCGGTTATCGCGCGTATCGTCGTTACGCTTTAATGCTATAATGATGCTATGAATGAGGTGATTCTGTTAGTTATATTGGGTGTTGTAGTGCTTGGTTTTGGGGTGATTCTTTTTATTCTTAACCAGCGGTTCCGTGACCTAAAAGGCGGTAGCAGTGTTGAGCTTATTAAGACGGATGTGACAGAGTTGTCGCGCGGGATCGCAGCGTTGCAGCAAGCTATGGGTGACAAGTTGGAACGTAATAACGCCAGTATGCAAACATCCATGCAAAAGCAATTGAGTGAGAGCGCGAAACTAGTTGCTGACGTCACCCAGCGGCTAGCGAAGCTAGACGAAACAAACCGACGAGTAGTGGACGTCGCCGACGAACTAAAGACGTTACAGAATGTGTTGCAGAATCCTAAACAGCGCGGGGTTTTTGGCGAATACTACCTGGAATCAGTGTTAGATAACGTCCTGCCGACCAAGAACTTTCAGATGCAGTACAAGTTCAAAAATGGTGAGGTTGCCGATGCTGTCGTCTTTTTGGATAAGGGGCAAATACTGCCGATTGACAGTAAGTTCAGCTTGGAAAACTATAATCGCATGGTAAAGGCGGACGGCAAAGTTGACCGCGAAGAGTTATTGAAAAAAGTACGGATAGATTTGAAGGGTCGTATTGACGAAACGAGTAAGTATATCCGACCGAGTGAAAACACAATGGACTTTGCATTCATGTTCATTCCTAGTGAATCTTTGTACTACGATTTGTTGATTGGCGACGTTGGTACAGGTTCGAGTGCCCGCGATTTGATTGAGTATGCCTTTCGCGACAAAAAGGTGATTATCGTCAGTCCAACCAGCTTCATGGCGTACTTGCAAACAGTCTTGCAGGGACTACGTA
This sequence comes from uncultured Saccharimonas sp. (SeqCode), assembly GCA_964506065.1. Taxonomy (GTDB): domain Bacteria; phylum Patescibacteriota; class Saccharimonadia; order Saccharimonadales; family Saccharimonadaceae; genus UBA1547. The sequence goes on from CAZDKN010000114.1 coordinate 1,075, forward strand.
GCTTACAAATCGAGGAGCAGGCTAAAGAGATTCAGGTGCGAGTAGGCAAGTTAGGACAACACATCGGCAAGTTCGACAGCTTTATGCAAAAGCTCGGCGGTGCACTGGGTACTACCGTCAATCACTTTAACTCCGCACATAAGGAGTTGGGCAAGATCGACAAAGACGTCGTAAAGATCGCAGGGAATGTACTATCGGTTGAACCGCTCTTGATCGACAAGCCACGAACGGACGAATAAAGCCAATCAAAATACCCCGCGTAGCGCGGGGTATTTTAGTGGAAGAAGATGTACTATTTTTCTTCTTGAACGTTGAGAATATCGTGTACGATAAACCCGATAACAGCACCGATAACTGGCGCGAGTACGTATATAGCAAGTGGCCACATTTCCCACTTAAGTGCTTGTAGCGACAAGGCAACAGCTGGGTTGATGATTGCTGTTCCACCAACGTATGACGCAGCAGAAGCGGCAAGCAACAACGCGACAAAGATACCGAACCCTACAGTCAGAGCTGCAGCGACACGATCTGTCTTGAAGCGAAGGGCAGTAGTGATAACGAAACCAAGTACGGCTGTACCGACTAGTTCAGCTAGGAACACGTACCATTCTTTACCTTCTGGAATGGCTGCTGCTTCATATAG
>CAZDKN010000115.1:0-1700 GCA_964506065.1 uncultured Saccharimonas sp. (SeqCode)
TAATCAACTCTTGCTTGACGTCTGGGTCAAGGTTAATTTCTATCATTTTGCATTTCTCCGCTGAGCGAGGCCAATTACAGAGGCAAATTCAGACGCGATACCACCCAGCCGTTGTTGGTCAGCCTGTGCAACTTTGACGCGCTGCCAAGGGTTGGCGACCGCAGACGATACACCTGTTTTTGCCGTTACGTACTCACCGAACTGTGGAACCACGGCCGAAAAACCAGACAATAGAATACCACCAACAGGGGTATTGGGGTAACGAGTCTGGAAGAATTTGATAGATTTTACAAGCTCTGTCGCAAAGTTGTCGAGTGTACCTTCGATGGCACGATATACTTGACCCTCCAAGCGATCAGGAGCAAGACCAAACTTTAAGATAAACTGACGCGCCTGGTCTTCTTGGACGTTCAAGTTTTGTACCGCAGCCTTGATAAGTGAGCGTATTCCCATAGGAATCGTACGAACTAAACGAGGGCTGTCACCATACGTAATGGCCAGATCAGTTGATATTTCGCCAACATCGATGATCAACCGAGCATCGGTGACGCCAGCTGGTAGCAGTGACCGTATCATCGCCAGAGGGTCAGGTTCGGCTGCAATTACGTTCAAACCCAAGCCTTCAATAAACTCTAGTTGCTCTTCGGCGTAGCTATTGGCAGTACTAGCAAGCAGTACTTCTTGTTGTTTCGGGTCGTGCAGCGACTGTCCAAGAAGCGCCCAGTCAACTTTTGCCTCGTCAACTGCCATCGGAATATACTGATCCATCTGGTATTTGATAGTGCTTTTTAGTTCAGCCTCGCCCATCGATGGCACATCAATCACAGTAGTAAATGTTTTATTTGATGGCAAACCGATAGCAACGTTCTTGTCTTTGATCCCACTCTGCCCTATGGCAGTCATAATCACCTCGCCCAAACGTCGTTGGCTTTCGGCCGATCCTGTGCCTGTTGCGCGCTCATCAAGTGGTACATACCCATAGTGCAGTAAGTTCCAACTATCGGCCCCATTAGAGGAAAGCTGGACTACCCGTACTGCGTTAGTACCGATATCCAGTGCAAAAAAGTCGCCCACTCCTTTTAGTAATGCCATATTGTCTCTCATTATACCGAAAGCGTAAGCGTAAAAGCAAGCAACAAGTGGATATTAGTGTCTTGCCCCTAGAACCGAGGTGGCAGCTCGTTGGTGTAGACCGTTTGTACGCTACCTGCTGTAGACGCCCTGGCGAAGCCCCACAGGTACGCGTCTGGTCGCAAGTTAAACACTTCCGCTGGATCGCCACTTTGGGCACCAGCGCCCGATCCTGCCGTACGTCGTAACCATAGATGCTGCGCCATCACAGGACCATTGACAGTCAGCCTGTCAACACAAAGGTTTGTTGTCAACTGAGTCGCGTAACTTGTACTAATACGACAGGTATCGAGTATTCCCTCGCTTGCATTAGTACCCTTGGCAATTAACCATGCGTCAACTTGTCTAACGTTCGGGTTAATATAAATATTCTTGGCAATGATGACCAGTTGTGGAATGTCTGCAATAGAGCGTAGGTCAGTACCTTCGTACAAAATATCGCCAGCAATCGTCACATCGGCGCCAGGTGCGTTGATAATTACCCATTGTCCCTTTGCAATTACCTTTGGTGTTGTCGAATTACCGATTGTAATCGGGTCACTTACGACAGGGTTGCCTCGATCGTTCGA
>CAZDKN010000116.1:0-1670 GCA_964506065.1 uncultured Saccharimonas sp. (SeqCode)
AAAAAGCTACCGATAACCTTTAAGAGCTGAATAAGCGTTTGGCCGAGGCAGATACATCTGATGTAGATAAAATTGGAGCCATAGCCAGTTTTAAGCAACAGCTTGCGACTCTAGTGGATAGTCTATGCGCTGATGCTGCCGGTACTGCTTACTATAACTTTCTAGAGGAATACGATCGTTGCCAGGATGCAAAAGCAACGTTGAAGGCGGCAAACGAAAGTTTGAGCGACATCGAGACCCATATCACTAGCGACAATGAGCTTGCAAAGCTGATTCCTAATAAAACAGATGAACTCACTTTTCAGCAGTCGTATGATCTGTGGGCTGCGGCGGTGACACAAGCGAACGAAGTAAAGGTAAGCAATAGTCTGGAAGACGAAAAAGAACTGATCGTCTCGGCGCTTACTGCGTATCGTGATGCTTGGGAGGCTGTGGTTGAAGCAGATGCAAGTCAAAACGAAGCTGCATTTGTCACTGCGGAAAAAGGATTAAGTGTTGCACACGCCCAACTTATTGAGCTTTCGACGAGTCTGTCCGAGTCACTAGGCGGACTGTCGGCTGAATTCACCACAAAATTTGAAGCCTTTTTATCACAAACAAACGCATCATAATCTTGACCTCTGTGCTCTGGTGTGATATTTTAGGTAGGTAACTTATTACGAAAATAACAATATTCTTGGTGAATTGGTAAGTCTATAATCAGTGTACGGCATCGCCGTAACAGATACAGATACTGCCTTTCACCAAGAATTTTAAGTGGGAAAGTGATGTCTATGAAGGCGCTCCTGGGTACCAAAATTGGTATGACACAAATCATCAGTGAAAACGGCGTAGCAGTTCCTGTAACGCTTATTCAGGCTGGTCCAGTGACTGTGACTCAGCTAAAAACCGTTGAAACAGACGGTTATAGTGCTGTTCAGGTCGCGTTTGGTGAAGGTAAAAACCTCTCTAAAGCGGTTGCTGGACATGTCAAGACATCATCTACTACCCCTAAAGCAATTCGGGAATTTCGTGTAACAGATCTCCCAGAAGGCATGGCTGTCGGTAACACTATCGACGTCTCTGCCTTCGCAATCGGCGACATTGTTGATGCAACTGGCACCAGCAAGGGTAAAGGCTTCGCCGGTACCGTCAAGCGCCACAACTTTGCAACAAGCAAAGCGACTCACGGTGGCAACGGAAACGTTCGTAAGCCTGGATCAATCGGATCAATGTACCCACAAAAGGTATTCAAGGGCAAGCGAATGGCAGGACGAATGGGCCACGACCAAGTAACAGTGAAAAATTTGGTGGTCGCCTATTTGGATCCCGAAAGCAATTTGATTGGTCTTCGTGGTGCTGTACCTGGTCCTAAAAAAGGCTTGATCGTTATTGGAGGAAAAGCATAATGGCTGATACTACTGTAAAAGCTGCTTCAAAAACTGTCAGCTTGCCAAAAGAAATTTTTAACGTGGAAGTTCCAAATCACGAACTATTAAAACTTGCCTACGACGCATATCTTGCTAACTCACGTCTTGCTACTGCAACTACAAAACAACGTGGCGAAGTCAGCGGTGGTGGTAAAAAGCCGTGGGCGCAAAAAGGTACTGGTCGTGCACGATTTGGCTCATCTCGTAACCCGATCTGGCGTGGCGGTGGTATTGTATTCGGTCCTCGTGGCAATGAAAACT
>CAZDKN010000117.1:0-1634 GCA_964506065.1 uncultured Saccharimonas sp. (SeqCode)
TGCGATTCGACGATTATGCGCCTTGTTGACTCAGTCGGCGGTACAATACTAAGAGTTAGCCTGTCTTCGGGTAGAATGCCTGCAACAATACTTCCCCATTCGATAATTGTCACAGTTTGAGGATTTGCCATGGTTTCACCGAGCTCTTGCTTCATGATACCTGGATCTGTCAGACGATAAAAATCATAGTGAGCGAGAATTATCCCTTTGGGTGTCGCAGGATATACACGACTTACCGTAAAACTAGGGCTCTGAACATCCTCAGTGATCCCTAAACCTTCGGCAATTCCTCTCGTAAGTGTTGTTTTGCCTGCGCCGACATCACCAACGAGTTCAATAATTTCACCGCCTTGAAGTAGTTCAGCAAGTCGCTTGCCAAAAGAATTCATCTCCGCTGCACTTTTAACCTCTACAATCATCTGTACTAATTATACCACTGCGTCTAGCGCTTTTGCCTCTAGAGTCGTACAATAGAGCGTAAGCAGTATGCGTATTTCTGATGCAATCATCGAAAAATTGCTCGCGCGCAGTGGTGTGGCTACTGCAGAGCAGATCACCGCCTTGAAAGAAGAGGCCACCCGTTCAAGACGCCTTTTACAAGACCTGGTTCTCGAAAAGCAAATTGTCGATGAAAAAACACTTACTCAAGCGTTTGCTGACTATGCTCAAATTCCTTACATAGAACTTGATCCCCACGACATCCCGTCTGATATATTGAACCGCATACCCGAGCGAGTGGCTCGCCAGTACAACGCTGTGCTCTTCAAAATCGGCGAAGACGGCATGCAGCAGCTGGCCATGGAGGACCCAGATGATGTTCAAGCAGTCAACTTTATTCAAAAAGAAATTGGTGAGAATACGCAAATTTTCATCGCGCCACGTGCAAACATTTTAGCAGCTCTTGAGAATTACCGAGGCGACGTTAACCAAGAACTCAACGAGGTTATTGACGTCCAACGAGAGGAAGACGAGCCCGACATTCAAACAGTCAGCGAGCAAGATGTAGCTGAAGATTCACCGATTGCACAAACCGTTAACCTTCTCCTTGAATACGCAATTCGATCACATGCCAGCGACATTCATATCGAGCCACGCGAGGGCTTCGTGCAGGTTCGTTACCGTATTGATGGCGTTTTAAAAGAAGTAAACCGTCTGCCCCGCAACGTTATTGGAGCACTCGTCAGTCGTATTAAAATTCTTGCCAACCTAAAGATTGACGAACGTCGTGTCCCGCAAGATGGTCGTTTCAAAATTAAAGTTGCCGGCAAGCAATACGCACTTCGTGTCAGTTCAATGCCAGTAAGCGACGGTGAGAAAATTGCAATGCGTATCTTGGACGAGTCAGATCAGGCGGTTAGTCTCGAATCCCTGGGTTATTGGGGGGTATCTCTTAAGGTCATCAAACTTGCCCTCACAGAACCCAATGGGATGGTACTTGTCACAGGACCGACCGGTAGTGGTAAATCTACCAGTTTGTTTAGTGTCCTCTCTATTTTGAATACGCCTGATGTCAACATCGCAACTATCGAAGATCCTGTTGAATACAAAATCCCAGGTGTTAATCAAACACAGACGAACACCAAAGCTGGCATGACATTTGCAAACGGGCTAAGGGCTCTCCTGCGTCAGGACCC
>CAZDKN010000118.1:0-1503 GCA_964506065.1 uncultured Saccharimonas sp. (SeqCode)
CTAAAAGCGTATGACCACAAAGTCATCGACCAATCAGCAAAACAAATCATCGACACAGCAATTCGTACTGGTGCGAGCATTGCTGGTCCAGTACCACTACCGACTCGTCGTAGTACGTTTACTGTAGTCAAATCGCCACATGTTTACAAAAAGGGCGGTGAGGCATTCGAAATGCGCGTTCACAAACGTTTGATTGACATTACAAACGCCAACCCAAAGACAATCGACAGTCTGCAGAACCTCAGCCTCCCAGCTGGAGTTGACGCAGAAATTCGTATGTAATCCGAAATTCGGATGTAATACCTGCAACGGGCTGCCGCATGCACATTAAATAACCTGCGATTAACAGCAGGTTATTTAATTGTTTGGTTAAAGCTACGAGTTAAGGGCGGATATCTAGGGTAATAGTTGCGTCAAAGTTAATCGCAAGGATTATGAGCTGCATGATAATGATAAAGAGCAGTAAAAGCGACCAATAGAAAGTTTGACGACTCACGCGCGGCTGCAAAAAAGTAGGAAAATCTGGAGCCACTTGGAACGTTCGGTAAACGACGGCTTGAGAATGTTTTGACGTCTTGCGTGCCTTTTGTGAGGTTGTGCGTTTAGCTGTCGTAGTTGATTTCTTTTTTGCGACCATGATTTGCTCCTTATGATGCTAGCTTCTGTATAGTAGTATGCCTACACTTCGTTATAAACACAAGGGGTTTGTTGGTAAACGACAGAGAGATTGGTATACTAGGACTACTGATGAAAAGGCAAAATACAAAAAAAATAGCCTTTAGGGCAACGTCTTTTGTGGTGGGTGCGCTGCTTTTTGTAAGCGTATTGTTACTCTCGCAGTCTACAACAAGTGCCGCGTGTGCATCGCGTGCGTCGTTATGCGAAGTTGGTAGTCTTTTGACGCTCCCTGCCTCACTAGCTGCTGTGCCAGCGCCAAAGGTCGTCACGCCAGAGTGGATGAAGCCTAAAACAACAGTAACCTATAGTGTAGAAACACGTGGCACGATTACGACCGATCTCGCGACTTTTAAAGCGCAAGCTAACGAAACACTCAATGATAGTAGAGGATGGAGTAGACTTGACGTCGTCTTTAAGGAGGTGGCAAGCGGAGGTAGCTTTACACTTGTGCTATCCGAAGCATCTCAAGTCCCCAGTTTTGCACCCACCGTTTGTAGCGATTACTATAGTTGTAACGTTGGGCGTTACGTCATTATCAACCAAGATAGATGGGTAGGAGCGACCGATCCTTGGAATGCAGCTGGCGGCAGTCTGCGAGACTATCGTCACATGGTAGTAAATCATGAAACAGGACATTGGTTGGGTCATGGTCATGAATATTGCGGGGGTGCAGGGCAACAAGCGCCGGTGATGCAACAACAATCAATGGGCTTGCAGGGGTGCGTGTTTAATCCGTGGCCGCTATCAAGTGAGATATGGACGACGAGACTATGAAAGTACGCACGAAGTCATTAAAGCGCACGATCATTATCGTTATATCACTAA